>JAGMBY010000069.1 GCA_023129485.1 Actinomycetes bacterium
TCCCATATTCCCTTATCATTTCTGACTTTTATTTTCGGTTTTAGTTCTCTCATTACATTATAATATGTCAAATTACTATCTATCATTAGTTCGCTATAACGGATATTATCATCTGATGGTATTGGCAAAGAAAGCAATCTACCATCTATAATTGGACTAGGGTATCCGCCATACTGTGAATCAAAACCTTTACGACTTAAAATGATTTTCATATATCTCTTATTCCACCATTTTAACATTTACTACATTTCTAATTATCTTCGGGCTTGTTCGGTTTCCTATTTTTTCTATGGTTTAGCTTTCCATTTTACGAGGTCTTTCTTTAGGATGTCTATCTATAATAATACCTAAAGCCACAACCATCTGGTTAAGAAACTCCTCAGATCCTATAGGTTTTCCACTAAAAGTTACCGAATTATTGACTTGGTACACCATCCCTGTTTATCTTAATCTTTTTCAATTCTTAACATTATTGGAAACAATATCCGATTCCTTAACCAAGAATTAAAAAAGAACAAATAGGTCAGTGCTAAATAATTGAATACTACCAACAACACCTTGTAACCTTTAAACGCTTCTGATACCTGTACGTTCAATGCAAAAACAATAGTAGCAGTACCATACATTATGTAAAGAAAATTCATGCTGTGATCTCCTCTTTTCACTGTTACAGAACTACCGCCTTTTCGCCTTTTTTTCTTAATCCATATAACTAATTCCATCAACATTGATAGAAAAAGAACAAATAAAAGAATAATCTCTGCCGCTTTTAAAACATCTGCATCAGAGCACATTATCTTCTTCCTCCTTGATCTCTAATTTTATTATATCCCTGACCCACATTCGAAACCAATCGCTTAAGTAAGTAGTAAAAACCATGAGATTAGTGAAAATTGGGACATATCCTATTTTTTCTATAAATTTTCCCTTTTACGAGGTCTTCCTTTAGGACGCCTATCTATAATAATATCTAAAGCCCTACCATCCGGTTAAGAAACTCCTCAGTTCCTATAGGTTATCCGCTAAGCTAAAAATTACCGAATTATTAACCTGGCACACTTTCCCTATTTATTATTTCTTCGGTATTTGATAAATTTACCTATTTACTAAACATGAACATCTATCCCTATTTTATCTTGTCATGATAGATTTCTCAATAAATGATTGAGGATGACTTCATAAACTAGAACAGGTTGTCCAAACGCTTGGCACTGACAATTCACCTGGCAACCACATACAAGAGATTTGAATATCATACAACCCGAAAAGTGGGATACGATAGATAGCCTTCTGGAAATTGGGAATGGATTTAGGGAAAGGCTTAGATAGACTTGGCGACCCATTGGGAATAAGCCAAACCGGTCCCTCATAGTTTGATTCTTTTTTAGGAATTGCCGTAAAGTAGAAGTGAAGGAATCCTTTTTTAAATCTATCCTTGCTTCCATTCATTAAGCGCAGCAAATGATGAGGAGCTGCTTTCTGCTTATCGGACAAATGAGTAATTCTACGGTGTAAATCTGATGGTGGTGATGGGAAAATGGCTACGGTAGTTGAATAAACTTGCCGTAAGATGTTTTCTGAAGCAACACTGAGGCCAAACCAGCTTAGTCGGCCTTGACCAAGATCTCGTGCTCGACCACCACTTTTATGATCAGTAGAATTAGCAGTGGTAAAATGCCAACTTTGTCGAAGAGGCTCTAGGCTAATATGGTCTTGATTAAAAAAGATTCTAGGTGATGTGATCCTACTGGTTGTTGTTTTAATCCAAGTGTGTGCTTGTGGAAACCCTGGAAAAAAAATTATACGTCCCCACGCTGAAAGAGCGAAGATGCCTAGCCATCGAGGCGAAGAAACATTTCTCAAATCCCGCTCTTCACCAGAGTAGAAGCAGAGGGCATGACCTTGGTGCGGTCTTCCTTCTTTCATAAGACCTTGAAAAGCACGAGACAATGGATTTAACGGATCATCATCAACGCCAGGATGACCTACATTTAACTTAAAACTTAATTCAACAGTATCCACGAAACCCCCTTCGAACTGTTCGCCTAATCTTAAACGAGTAGCGCAATTCACTGCTTCAGCCCAATCAGATCGTGTCACAATTACATCTTTTACAGATAAATAAAAACAAATAAATATAAATAAAATCCTTATTTAATTTAAATAGCGATACTTCCTATTTTTTCTATGGTTTAGCTTTCCATTTTATGAGGTCCTTCTTTAGGACCTCCATCTATAGTAATATCTAAAGCCTCAACCATCCGGTTAAGAAACTCCTCAGAGCCCATAGGTTTTTCGCTAAAAGTTACCGAATTATTGACCTGGCACACAGTCTCAAATCTCCCTAATATTTATTCTATTTCCTAAGTCAAAATATAATTTAAAGGAATATAATTTTATAAATACAACTTTAGTACTAAAACTTAATTTTTGGCAACATACTTGAAGCTAAATGAAGTGGATTTTTATTTATAACAAAAATATCAAAATAAGATGAATAATTATATTGTTGATAATTTTCCCAATCTGAATAAAATAATTCTACTTCATATCTAAGTTTTTCTTTCCTTTCTACTAACCCATCAATTACATCCTTACCAATAATAGCTGTATTTATTAGTACTTGCTGAGGAAGTATTGTTCCTCCTTCATTTTTTTTATCCTCTTCATGAGGCAAAATAATATTACCGATTTTTCCAATAGTTTTAATTTTAAAATTTTTTGCTGGAAGGTTTCCAACATTTTTTATTACAAAATCAATCTTTACACATTTTACATTTTCATATACGTCCTTTTTATTTATATCAATAAGCATTCTCGTTGTTTTAATATCCATAACTCCAATAAAAGGCTTAAAAACTAAATTTGATTGTTTTCTAGTTAACCATAAATTATATGCAGTACATGTACCTATTACTACATAAAAAATCATTTGCGAATATTTTAATAAATTTTCCATTAGAACCTCCTAAACTTTTTTAAAATTCTTGAATAATTTTAAATTTCATAAAAAATGCTTTTTTTAAAAAATATTATTAAAATTTAAAGAAATTACTAATAATTAATATTTTTTATTGATCGTAAAAAATTAGTTTTTCTTCCCCTCCCCTTTTGGATTATTAGGGTTATTATTGCATGAACTTGTTTCTTAATTTGAGTCTTTTTTAGTTAATTTAATTTTAATTCGACATTACTCCAAAACGAAAAAGTTATTCTCTTTGATGGATGAACTTGATGACAGAAAAATTATTTCTTATTGTATCTCTGCATTACCTTGTTCACAGACTTTTTCCCAACTTCAACATTTGCAACAGAGCGACCATATTTGTCACGAGCGACAGTTTCAATAGAGACTTCTTGGTTTAATATTAACTTTTCTAAATGTTTTTTGGCGTTTTGATAACCAGCTTGTCGTTTTTCTGGGGCGTCTACATCGGATAACCGGACAGGGTTTTTCCTTTTGTCTGTCAAGAATGTATCGCCATCAATAATCTTTGTGACTTTTTCTTTACGGGCCATGTTTATACCTCCATCTTTTACTTATTTAGCACTTCACTTTTATAATTAAAATAGGGGCAACACATCTTATTTTTTCTATAGTTTAATTTTCCCTTTTACAAGGTCTTCCTTTAGGATGTCTATCTATTATAGTAATACCTAAAGTTTCAACCATCTGGTTAAGAAACTCCTCAGATACCATAGGTTTTCCGCTAAAAGTTACCGAATTATTAACCTGGTATACCTGTCCTTATTTATCTAATTTAAAAGTAAAATATTAATTATCAGATAAAATGGGATGTGTTCCTATTTATTATTAAAAGTAAAATTTATTTACATATCATTTAATATCTTTATTTCTTAAAAATTTCTTAACTTCATTGATTTTCTTTAGATATTCATCTAAATCTTCTCGATCTATTTTTTTTGGTTCATGAACTACGCTATTTCTAAACTTCCTTAACTCATCTAATAAAATATAAGTTTTTCTATTGATTAATTCCTTTTTCAAAAGAATTATAATAGACTGCCGAAAAGAGTAAACACGTATGTGGAAATCTGTGGCTCGCTTTTTTAGAATAGCTTCTAAATCCGACCATTCCTCAAGAAAAACACCTAATTGCCCAGGTTGTAGATCTTTCTTTATATCTGTTTCCAAAGACTTACAAAGTTTTAATATCTTATCACCTCTTGGAAAAAGAAGTTTATCAGGAATACGATGAAATTCTTTTCCCCAAAAAGAATTATTATTGGGAATTTTAAATTTCATTATTAATCTATTTCGAAAATCTAATTCTATTTTTTGATCATAATCAAATGTAATATCAGTAGTACCAGCCAAATATCCTTCTTGAAAATATGGGCGCAAAGCATCTGGCGGTGAAATGCTTAATAATCTTATATTTACAATATCATGTTCAGAATTAATAGAAATCCTATTAGTTATATAAGGAAACCCAAAAATATACACATATCCGTACTTATCATAGTTTCTGCATTGCGCAAAAGAACACGCTACGCGCAGTGAATGAGTAAAATCTAATAAAGGAGTCTTGCAAACCTCATAATGTTGTAGCATACTCCATTGAATATATTTTTTACGTCTTAATTCTCCACGACCTTCCATTCTATTTAATTTAAATATATGAACCAATTTTTTACATGCTCGATTCAATAAATCAAATAGATGGCTTAACTCCTTTGAACTTACATATTCACCCCTATAAATAGATGGATAAAAAGTAGATGTTCCAGTTTTACTCTTAAAATCTTGACATTGTCCTCTAAAAAATAAAAGATAATCTTTATTTAGATATGCTAATTTTGCTGTATGCTCAACAAGTTTTGTGTATTTATTTACCAACAAAGGTTCTATAGCAAATATCTTTTTTGGATCATAATCTAAATTAAAAAGTTTTTTCGTTAAAGTTGGTTCTATTTTTCTCATTTTAATTATTATTTTAACTCTAATTTCATAGATTTTTTAATTTGTCTAGAAATGATTTTTTGTCACATTTTTAAACTAACCACTAGAACTTGTGACCCTACAGTTTCTATACAGTGTCTACTCCTATTATTCCCTGTCATGCTTACTTTTCATAATTTTCTTCTTTAAATTCTCATAAGCTTAGCAGCCTCAGAAAATTGTAGAGACCCATCCAATAATTGCTTTATGTAATTATCATAATCTTCATGAGAGAGGATACCTTCTATCTTGATTCTCGCTTTAAATTCCATTTTATTCCCAATTATTTTAAGACTCTCGTTTAAAGTACTAAGTACATATTCTCTGAGAATAGCTTTAGTTCTTTCAAATTTTAAATATCTATATATTTGATAAAATTCAAAAGACCGCTTAGAAAAATTACCTCTTGCTGTCCAACCTAAATGTCTGGTAATTTTTGCTAAAAATATTTCCTGATTTTCTCTATATGTCGAAAAATCATATCCCTTTATTTCTTGTTGGACAGACATGTCTTCCGTAACAAATTTAGGAATAGTACATTTACTTAACCATTGAAGTTCAGTTAGTAATTTTTTATACTTTTTAACACCCCCAATCGCTTTGGGGATAGATAAAACTAAGAGATCTTTTTTAGGTAACCAAATAAACCTTTTTAAAATTTCCTCTTCAGGTTCTATAATATTTTTAGGAACATACTGCCAGTAAAATCCAAATGTATCTCTTATATTGTTATTAGGAATTCTTTCAATCATAAAGTTTTTTATATTATTTTTGCTTTCATCAGTATAAAAATAAATTATCTCGTAGTATGTCTTACCACAACATG
>JAGMBY010000007.1 GCA_023129485.1 Actinomycetes bacterium
GCTCAGGATGACGGACTAAATTACTACTGATTTTAGATTTTATATAAATTAGTAGAAATAATTATGATTAAAAACAATAGTTTAAAAAATTTAAGTAAAAAAGGTATGGAATCCTTACAACCCATATATCTTTTAACTGGTGAAAACAGTTGGAAAATTGAGAAATCAATATCCAACCTTAAATTGAGGTTTGGCAATATTAGTGAAAGAGAACTCAATTTCCAGCAATTTGATTTATTAGAATCTACAGTTGATGATGTATCAGGAGTTTGTAATATTTTACCTTTTTTATCATCGAAAAGGCTTGTCATAGCAAGAAATGTTCATAGATTAAATAATGATGAATTAGAAAATATTATTGAATATGCAAAATCACCATCTCCATATACTTGTTTAGTTTTAGTAGCAGAAACAGTTTGGGATGATTCAGATTTACGAGATTCAACTAAAGAAATTAGAGCAACATTAAAAGAAACTGTTAAAAAAACAGGTAAAATTTATAATTTCAATCCTATTCAATATAGAAATCTAGAGAGTTGGGTTAGAGAAAGATGTAGAGAAAGGGAAGTTAGAATAAATCCAGCTGCGGTTTATCTACTAACAAATTTTTTAGGAAATGATTTATTTAATTTAGAGAGTGAGATTGAAAAACTTACACTTTATGTCGGGAAAGGAAATGTGATTGATCAAGCTACAATACAAGTATTAGTATCTGGAAATCCAGAGATAAGTATCTTCAAATTTCTGGATGCTTTAGGTGAGAAAAAAGGAAGTGAAGCATATAAGACTTTAAAAAATATCTACTTAAATACTAAACTTCCAAATAATATTGAGAGTTTGAGAATTTTAGGAATAATAAGGTGGCATTTTAAGAAACTTTTAGAAATTAAATCTTTGATCAAAAAGAAGATAAACTTAAAAGAGATGAGTAAAATATTATCATTAAGAGATTTTGCTATTAAAAAGCTTATAAACCAGCATAAGAATTTTTCTGAAGAGCAACTAAAAAATTGCCTTTTAAACTTATTAGAAGTAGATGAGGGAATAAAGACGAGTAAACAAAAGTCAGAGATTTTGATTGAAAAATTAGTATCAAAAATTGTTAATATTTAAAGCAAATATGAACAATAAACCGAAGAGATTTATTTTTTAGATAAATTATATTAAACAAATATATTTGTTATGAACTTTGAGATAGGTCATTTAATTTCTTACTTAGCTTAGATTTACCTCTATTAGCTTTTCTTTTATGAAATACATTCTTACTTTCTGCCTTATCAATCAATGAAGTACATTTTATTAATAGTTTCTTAGCAAGTTCTAAATCTTTTTTCTCAATCGCTTCTTCAAACTTTTTTATTTCAGTTTTTATTTTTGATTTTCTTTGCCTGTTCCTTAACCTTATTTTTTCTGATTGCCTGGCTCTTTTTAGTGAACTTTTTTTTGCCAATTTGCCTCCTCATTTGCATTTCAACTGTAATTAATGTTAAATAATAATTTCATATTATAATTTCATATTTTTGCTTAATGATATAGGATAATTTTATACTTTCCTCAATTAATAATATATGATAATTTGATAGTTTACTTGATTTTCTTAAATAAGTTATGAATATTATATTAAAATATCTATTAATGTCAATTTAATTATTTGTATTGTTAACGAGTTAGGTTAACACTTTTAGTATTTTATTCTTTGAAAATTTACTATTATCTTTAAAAACTTAATATTATTTTGTCATTCTGAGCGTAGCGAAGAATCTCTAAATTCTATTAGACTTTTTAATAAATTTAACGAGATTAACTCCCCCTTCATTACATTCAGGGTCGAGTGCAAGCTTCAGTCGCTATCGCCTGCACTTGAGCAAAGTCGAAGGGCTTCTGCAGAATGACAATAGATTATTATAAAGAGATATAATATTTTTAAAATAAAAAATTTAAAATATAAATAACTTTAAGATGAATAACTCTAAAATGGGTAAATCAAAGGATTTAAAGACAAAGCTAACCAGAACAATTATATTGGTTATGATTTGCATACTTATATCTAAAATAACAGGTCTTATAAGAGAGCAAATATTTGCTTATTTCTTTGGTGCAAATTGGAAAACAGATGCATTTACAATATCTTTTTTAATTCCAAACCAGTTCAGACAATTGTTAGCAGATGCAATACTTTCTGCTGCATTTATACCTGTATTTTCCTCATATCTTGTTCATGGTAAGAAGAAAGATGCTTATAAAGTAGCCAATACACTAATAAATATTCTTATAATTACTTTTATCATAATGACTATTATTATTTTTATTACAATTCCTTATATATATAAAATTCTTCCTCAATTTAAAGACAATTTAGATCAACAATCTTTGGCAGTTTTATTAACTAAAGTTATGTTTTTTTCACTCCTTTTTATGAGTTTAACAGCAGTTGTAAGTGCTCTTTTAAACTCTTACGAAAGTTTTGTTCCACCAGCATTCTCAACTGTCATATGGAATGTATTAACTATACTTGTATTTCTTATGTTTTATAAAAGGTATGGGATAAAGAGTTTTGCTATTGGAATTGTGATAGGAACAATTGGTCAATTTTTATTTATTTTGCCATTTTTAAGGGGAAGGGGTTTTCGTTATGAATTAGACATGGATATAAATAATGAGGGTGTAAAGGATGTAATGTTACTCTCCTTTCCAGTTATATTGAGTTTGGGAAGTGCACAATTAAATGATGTTATAAACAAGCTTTTTGCTCTCTCAATAAGTGGTGGTGAGACAACGATTTTAAAATATTCTTTAACTATGTGGTTCTTTCCAGTCGGAATTTTTGCTGTAGCTATTTCCACAATAATTTTTCCACGTATTTCCAGACAAGCTGCTACAAATCAAATAGAAAATCTAAAAGACACCTTTTTAACAGGAGCAAAATTGGTCAATTTCTTATTAATACCTTCATCTTTAGGTATTATTTTTTTAGCTAATCCGATTGTGAAATTATTATTCGAAAGGGGGGAATTTACTTCTAACAATACAATCTCAACAGCAACTGTATTATCTTATTTAGCTTTAAGTTTGGTACCTTATGGAATTGTATTAATTCTAAACAGGACATTTTTTGCATTAAAAGATTCCAGGACTCCACTGAAAGTATCAATCTTTTCAATTTTCTGTACAATAGTCTTCAACTTTATATTAATAAGGTTTTTAAAAACAGCTGGCTTAGCATTATCTTATTCTCTCGTCATAACAATAAATTTCTTAATTCTATATTTTCTACTTAGAAGGAAGATAGGAAGATTGGGAGGAACAGATATCTTAATTTCTTCTTTAAAGGTATTTTTAGCATCTATTATTATGGCATTAGTGGCATTTTTTACTCATAAATTAATATATAATCTACTTTCCTCATATAATTTGGGTTTGCTTTTCTCAATATTAATCTCTCTTGTTCTTGCTTTAATAGTATATGTTGCTTTATGCTTTATATTAAAAATAGAGGAATTAAAAGGATTCACCCAGGTTGTAAAAGAGAGATTTAGAATCACTTAAATTACTTTTTATTATAATTAGGTTGAAGAGAACTAAAATTGGAATTATAGAAAGTTTTAGTATAATAGTAGATTATTACTTTTATAATCAGAATAAGAAAGATGAATAAAATTAAGCGCATAAGAAATTTTTCAATAATTGCCCATATTGATCATGGAAAATCTACATTAGCTGATAGATTTTTAGAAATAACAAAGACTGTTCCAGATAGGGAAATGGCTGAACAGTATTTAGATGATATGGATTTGGAGAGGGAGAAAGGGATAACTATTAAAGCTCATGCTGTAAGGATTCTATATAAAAGTAATGATAAAAATGTATATATTTTCAATTTAATAGATACCCCTGGTCATGTGGATTTTACTTATGAGGTTTCAAGAAGTTTAGCTGCTTGTGAAGGTGCATTGCTTGTTGTCGATGCTGTTCAGGGTGTTCAAGCACAAACTTTAGCCAATATATATTTAGCATTAGAAAATAAATTAAAAATAATCCCGATAATCAATAAAATTGACTTGTCTCAAGCAAGACCGGAGTTTGTAAGTGATCAACTAATGGATATTTTGAATGTAAAAAGAGATGAAATATCTCTTGTTTCAGCTAAAACCGGTGAGGGAGTTTCAAAACTCATGGAGAGAATCGTGAGAGATATCCCTTCCCCTAAAGGAGATAATAACGAGCCTTTACAAGCTTTAATTTTTGATTCAATTTATAACCTATACAGGGGAGTAGTTGCATTTATTAGAATAAAGAATGGTTTTATTGAAAAGGGAAATGAAATAGAAATGATGGCAAAAAATGTATCAACCACTGTAGAAGAGATAGGTATATTTTCTCCAAAGATGACTTCTCTAAATAAATTATCAACTGGAGAAGTTGGTTATTTAATAGCTGGATTAAAAGATGTTCAAAAAGTGGTAGTAGGAGATACAGTTACAGGTGCCAATTTTAAGGCATCTTCTCCTCTTACAGGATATAGAGAACCCAAACCTATGGTATATTGTGGTCTTTATCCTGTTGATGGGGGACAATACGAATTATTAAAAGATTCAATTTCAAAATTAAAACTAAATGATGCAGCACTTTATTTTGAACCTGAGACTTCACCAAACTTAGGTTTTGGTTTTAGATGTGGATTTTTAGGTTTACTTCATATGGATATAGTAATTGAGAGATTAAAGAGAGAATATGACCTTGATCTTTTAGCAACTATTCCTCAAGTTGAATATAGAGTAATAACACACACAGGAGAAGAAATTTTAGTAAAGAATCCAATAGATTTTCCTACTAATATTCAATTAGAAAAAGTTGAAGAACCCTATGTTATAGCTACAATTTACTCACCAGATGAATATATTGGGTCTATAATGGATCTGTGTACAGAGAAGAGGGGAGAATTTTTGAATATGTCTTACCCATCTCCATCTAAAGTTCACTTAGAATATGAAATTCCACTTTCAGAAATTATTGTTGATTTTTTTGATTTGCTTAAATCTAAAACTCAGGGATATGGCTCTCTTGACTATGAACTTTCAGGATATAAAAAGAGTGATATTATTAAGTTGAATATAAAATTAGAAGGTAAGACCATTGATGCATTCTCGCTTATGATTCATAGAGATAAAGCTTACAGGAAAGGAAGAGAATTAACAAAGAGATTAAAAGAATTAATTCCAAGGCAACTATTTCAAGTAGCTATTCAAGCAGCAATTGGGAAAAGGGTTATTGCACGTGAGACAATTCCAGCCAGAAGAAAAGATGTTACAGCTAAACTATATGGAGGAGATGTTACCAGGAAGAGAAAACTGCTTGAGAAACAGAAAACTGGAAAGAAAAAGTTAAAGAAGGTTGGAAGAGTTGAAGTTCCGTCAGAAATTTTCAGAACCCTTTTTGAGATTAAATAGTAATCCTAAATATTATTAAATAAAAAATCAATATTGATTTTAAAATATAAAATTTTAAAAAATTCTAAAATAAAATTTTGTGGTGAATTAGTTGACTAAGAGAGACTATTATGAAGTTCTTGGAGTTCCAAGAAGCGCATATGAAATTCAAATAAAGAAAGCTTATAGAAAACTTGCGAGAAAATATCATCCTGATGTAAATCCTGATGATCCACAAGCTGAAGAAAAGTTCAAAGAAGCAACAGAAGCTTATGAAGTTTTAAGTAATACTGAAAAAAGAAGACAATACGACATGTTCGGTCATACTGCTTTTGGGGACTCTTACAGACCAGAGTGGTCTTCTGTTTCATCAATATTTAGAGAATTCGGTTTTGGCATTGATGATTTCTTCTTAAGAGATATGTTTGATTTTTTTAGAGAACCTACATTTAGAACAAGAGTTAGAGTAAGAACTGAAGTCTGGTCAATTCCTGGTGATGACATCTTAGAGAGAATTAACATTTTATTTAAACAAGCCGCGTTTGGAATTAAAAAAGATTTAGAGTATGAAAAATATGAAACTTGTGAAAAATGTGGAGGTTCAGGCTCTATAGATGGTGAATTAACAAGTTGTCCGAATTGTGGTGGTGCTGGTGAAATTAGAACCACTCGTCAAACAATGTTAGGTACAATGATTTCAACCAGAACATGTTCTAATTGCAGAGGGACAGGGAGAATCATAGCAAAACCTTGCAGTAACTGTAATGCTCAGGGTAGAGTTCTTGAAAAAGTTAAATTAAAAATAAATGTCCCACCAGGAGTATCTGAGGGAACAAGGTTGAAGGTATCTGGAAAAGGTAATGCTGGAATTAGAGGTGGAGGTTATGGAGATTTATATATTCATATTAAAGTTACCCCTCACAAACTATTTGTTCGTGACGGATATAATATATTTTCAAAGAAAGAAATCTCTTTTTATGAAGCTGCCTTAGGTTCAAAAGTTTTAGTTGAAACTTTAAATGGCAAGGAAAAAATGGATATAGTTCCTGGTACTGAAAGTGGAGAAAAAATTAGATTAAAAAGTAAAGGAGTTCAGCATTTAGGTAGAGATATCAAGGGAGATCATATAATAGAAATTATTGTCAGGACCCCAAGTAAAATGACAAAAAAGGAGATAAAACTACTTCAAGAAATAGCAAAAGAAAAAGGATTAGAAGTTGGAAATGGAACATTAGACTTCCTAACCAAAATAAAAAAAGCTTTTAAGACATAGGTCATTTTAAAATATCCATAATTATTTAAATTCTAAATTTAATCCTAAAAAACTTCATCATTTACTTACTCTTATACTTTTATTTAAATCAAATTCATTTAAAAAAAGTGATAATTTTTAAAGAGGATATTAAAAAAGAATTTATTACTTTAAAACATTAATATTTTCACTAAATATTTAAAAACAGATTATTTTAGAGGATGGATTATTTGAAGTTTTATATAAAAACTTTAGGTTGTAAAACAAATCAATATGAATCGGATAGATTAACAAAGGAACTCATTCTAAAAGGATGGGAAAAGGTAACAGAAGAGGGTAGTCCAGATGTTTGTATAGTAAATACTTGTACAGTTACAAAGCAAGCTGATAGGAAATCAAGACAGATGTTAAGGAAGCTTATTTCAAAAAATCCAGATAGTAAACTGATTGCAATAGGTTGCTATGTAAATAGAGAAAGGGAAGAACTGAAAGATATAAATGGAGTTTTTGGTGTGTTTACTAATGAAAAAAAACTGGATCTACCAGATATTTTGGAGGATATTTTACAAATATCAAAAAATTCAAATTCTAATATAAATAGAAAAAGGTTAAGTAACATAAAATCAGGTAAAACAAAACCTAAATTTTTAGATTTTTCTTCTCACACAAGAGGATTGGTAAAAATAGAGGATGGTTGTGATAATTTCTGTTCATACTGCATTGTTCCATATGTAAGAGGAAAACCTACAAGTAGAAATAAAGATGAAATCATAGATGAAATAGATTATTTATCTTCTGAAGGAGTTAAAGAAATAGTTCTAACAGGAATAAATATCGGTGTATATGGTAAAGATTCTGAGAACAGGACAAATCTAACAAATTTAATTGAGGAAATATTAGAAAAAACTAAAATTTTTCGAATAAGATTAAGTTCAATAGAGATCAATGATATTTCATCTTCTTTAGTGGATTTGATATCTAAAAATAGTAGATTATGCTCTCATCTGCACATACCATTACAAAGTGGAAGTAGCAACATATTGAAAATGATGAAAAGAGGGTATAATATTAAGCAATTTATTAAAAAAGTAAACAAAATAAGATCAAAAATACCAAAAATTGCTATAACCACTGACTTGATAGTCAGTTTTCCTGGTGAAAAAGAAGTTGATTTTAGAGCTAGCTTGAAAGCTATGAAAAAATTAAATTTTAGTAAAGTTCATGTATTTAAATACTCTGATAGACCGGGAACATTAGCGGAAAAAATGGATAATAAAATCTCTGCTGAAGTAAAGAAAGTAAGAAGTAAAAAAGCATTAGAACTTGCTAACAATCTTCGTAGAAGATATCTAAGAAGTAATATCGGAAAAAGGGTAAATGTTTTAGTGGAGAAAGTTTATAAAGAAAATAATCTAAGAAAAGGAACTTCTGAAAATTATATTAGGGTGTCTTTTAAAGATGATATTTCAAAAAAAGGCGATGTAGTTAATGTCTTATTAGAAGAAGTTAAAGATTTAGAAATGGTAGGAATAAAAATATAGTTAAAATTTTTAAATAATAGGAGTTTTTTAGTATGTACCAAGAATTAATAAGAAAAGATATGATAAAAGCATTAAAAGAAGGTGATAAATTAAGAGTTTCTACTCTCAGACTCTTAATAGCAAGCATTATAAATGAAGAAAAGAGATTACTGAAGGAATTAGATGAACGGGAATTTTTTAGAGTATTAAGTAGAGAGGTAAGAAAGAGAGAAGAAGCAATAATTGAATTTAAAAAGGGTGGTAGGGAAGAATTAGCAGAAAAGGAAGAAAAGGAGAAGGAAATTTTAAAAAGCTACCTCCCAAAACCACTTACTGAGTATGAATTAAATAGTATAATTAAATCTGCTATTGAAAAAATTAAAGCAAAAACAGTAAGAGATCTTGGTAAGGTAATGGGTCATGTCATACCTCAAGTAACTGGTAGAGCTAATGGAAAGATGGTAAAAGATTTAGTTTTTAAGGCTCTTTCAGATTTAGAAACTGAGCAATAGTAACTAAAAAATTATATAATTTTTTATATATGCTATCATTTTATTTGAATTAATTAATTTTAATTATATAAAAATAAGGGGTGAAATTATATTTTGACAGAGTTTAATAAAAAATTAAAAGCAGAACTTGATAAAGGTAAAGCTATGGTTGACCTTTGGGGAAATGGAGATATTTTCCTGAATATGATAGAGAATAGCCTTGATGTTGAAATATTTTCTTTAGGAAATGAAATAACTGTGAGTGGAGATAAGAAGAATGTAGATTTAACATGTGATTTAATATCAGAACTTACTTTACAGATAAATAAAGGTCATAATCTAACACAAGAAAGCATAAGTTATACAATTGAATCTATTGAAGCAGGAGATAAAACTCTTCCTCATAAATTTGTTAGTGATGTAATTATGGTAGGAAGAGGAAAGATTGTAAAGCCAAAAACAACTGGTCAGAAAAAATATGTAGATGCTATCAGAGAAAATACTATAATATTTGCAATTGGTCCTGCTGGAACAGGTAAAACATATCTTGCAATGGCTATGGCAATAAATGCATTGATGAATAACGAAATAGGAAGGATTATATTAGTAAGACCACTTGTAGAAGCAGGAGAGAAATTAGGATTTCTACCAGGTGATATTTATGATAAAGTTGGTCCCTATCAAAGACCGCTTTATGATGCACTTCATGATATGATGGAAGCTGAAAAATTTTATTCATTAATGAAAACTGGAATAATTGAAGTTGCTCCATTAGCTTATATGAGAGGAAGAACTATTAATGATTCATTTATAGTTCTTGATGAGGCACAAAACACATCTGCTGATCAAATGAAGATGTTCTTAACAAGATTGGGGTTTGGTTCAAAAGCAGTAATAACTGGTGATATTACTCAGATAGATTTGCCATATAAATCTAAATCAGGATTAATTGTTGTACAAAAAATACTCTCTGGTATTAAGGGAATAAAATTTATTTATTTTTCAGACAGAGACATTGTAAGAGATAAAATTGTTCAGGATATTGTAAAAGCTTATGATATATATGAAAATTCCAAAAAAAGTAAAGGAAGTAAAAAATAATACAATTAAAAATTATTATAATTTAATTGATTTGGCTATAACAATATTTTCAATAACATTTTTAAAATGAAGATAAAAAACAGAGGGCAGAATAAATCTTTGAATCGAAAACATAAAAAAGTAAGTTTTGAAGAGATATCAAAAATATATAAAAAATTGACAAGTCCAACTTTTAAAGGTGGGTATATATTTGCCCTTTTAACTTTTTTTATAATCATAATTTTAACAGCAAACATAGGTCTAAGATATGATCTAAAAGTAGGCGATATTAGCCCATTTACAAAAATGGCTCCATATAGCTTTGAAGTTCCAGATTATGAGAAATGGGAGAGGAAAAAAGAAGAAGCAGTTGAAGCAGTTCCAGATCAATATTCTTATAATAGAGATGCCTTAATAAAGAGCATTAATGATATAGAGAATCTATTTATAAATCTAATAATTACTTCTAATCGAAATGACCTTTCTTTTGAAGAAAAAATAAATCATTTCACTTCAAACTACAATAAAGGCTTTTCAAATGAGAGAATCTCTCAATTGCTTAATTTTAATGAGGAGCAATTAAAGAATCTTCTAACTAAAAGTAAGGCTGCAACTAAGGAAATAATGGGAAAAGAGATAAAACCCAGAGAATTAGATTATTACAAAAAAGAAAAAGTTAAAGATGCACTAATTGGTGTTGAGTTATCAGAAGATGAAAAGGAGATAGTAATAGGAGTTGTGGGAAGATTTATTCGTTCAACTGCAGTTTATGATGATGAAAAAACTGAAATAGCTAAGGAAAAAGCTAGAGAAGATGTCTCACTTATAAAAATACCAGTTAAAGCCAATCAAAAAATTGTTGAAGAGGGATATCCGCTAACACAAGAGGATATTTTAATACTTAAATATTTAGGGCTTATAGGTAGAAGTCTGACATGGAAAGAAATTTTAGGTACATCTTTTTTAGTATTAACATCAATATTATCGTTTGCCATCTATATATATAAATTTCATCTCAATGACTACTTCAATTTAAAAGATGTAACTTTATTATCTCTTATTATTTTAATCTTTACTATAATAATTCGTATTTTTTCACAATTTATTTCTCAACTGGATATAGGAGGTTCCTCATCATGGTGGGGATATCTAATACCAATATCTGCAGCTTCTATGATTGTGACAATGCTTTTTAATTCAAATTTAGGAATTATGACCATCTTAGTTTTAACAATTTTTAATGGAATATTAACTACTGGTGTCTTTAACTTCATTTTAGTTGGACTTATAGGAGGTATTTTTACAGTTTATTTAGTTTCTAAAGTTTCACAAAGGCAACAGATAATAAGAGCAGGAGTTTTTTTGGCATTTCTAATTGGATTGCTTGTTTTTATAATAAACATAACAAGTGTTGATATAAGACAAGCATTTATTTATTCCTTAATAGGGTTTGCAAATGGCTTGATTTGTACGATTATAACTCTTGGGACAGTACCTTTTATTGAAAATCTTTTCAATGTTACCACTTCCATGAGACTACTTGAACTTTCTAATCCTGATCATCCTCTATTAAAAAGATTAATAAAAAATGCTCCTGGAACATACAATCATAGTTTACTTGTCGCAAACTTATCTGAGTATGCTGCAGAAACAATAGGAGCTAATGCTCTTTTGGTAAGAGTGGCTTCATATTATCATGATATAGGTAAGTTAAGAAGACCTTCCGCATTCATTGAAAATAGGGGTAACCAGGAGAATATACATAAAGAGTTAAAACCAAGTCTGTCTAAATTATTAATAGAAAATCACGTTAAAGATGGTATATCAATGGCTCGAAGAGCTAAACTTCCAGAAGAGATAATTGATGCTATTGCTCAACACCATGGTACAAGTGTGATCACTTATTTCTATAATAAGCAAAAAAAATTAGAAGAAGGAAGTGTGGAAGAAAAAACAACAGAACAGGTATTTCGTTATCAAGGGGAAAAGCCAAAATCAAAAGAGACTGCTATAGTAATGTTAGCTGATGCTGTACAAGCAAAAGGAAAAACTTTAAAAAACCCCACTTCATCCAGTGTAAAAAAGATGATAAAAGATATTATAAACGAAAGATTGGAAGATGGTCAGCTTGATGAATCAGATTTGACTTTAAAAGAGATTCAAACAATTGCAGACTCATTTCATAGAACTCTAATACAGGGAGTATATCATCCACGAATTGATTATCCAGAAAAAGAATTAGATGTTGAGAAAAAGGAATCAATTAAAAAGAAAAAAGAACAGATAAAGAGAAAATATAAATTAGCTGATACGAAAAGAAAATCGGCTAACAAGAATAAAGAATATATTAATAGTAAAAATGAACTTAAAAATAATAAGAGAGAGCCATCTAATAGTTAGAATAAATTTAAATGAAAACTGAGATAGTAAATCATCAAAATGAAGTAAAAATTGATTTAAAAAAGACAAAGAAAATTGTAGAAATATTACTATCTCAACTAAATTTTTTTGAGGGAAATATATTAGATATATCTTTTGTTGATGAAAATACTATTAAAAATCTAAATGAGAAATTTAGGAAAATAAAAGAACCTACTGATATTTTATCATTCTCTTACATTAATTCTTCTAAAATTAATACTTCTAATAATAAACAACCATTACTTATTGGAGAATTAATAATTTGTCCAAGGATAGCTTATAAGAATGCAAAGAAACTTAAACATAGCTTTGAAAAAGAGATTGCGATTTTAATTGCACATGGTTTATTACATCTTTTAGGATATGATGACAGTAGTACAGAAAAAGCAAAAATAATGGAAGAAAAACAGTTAGAATTAATTAAAAAGCTGTCATTCTGAAGGAGCGACAGCGACTGAAGAATCTCATTAAATGTGTTAGGAAGTCTAATAGAATTTGAATATTTTAATTAAAATTACTTATGAGATTCTTCGCGGAGCCTGTACTAGGTCCATTCGCTTCGCTCAGGATAAACTCCGCGAATGTGCTCAGAATGACAAAATAATACTAAATTTTTAAGGATAATATTAAATTTTTAAAGAATAAAATAATAGAGATTTAATTTCAGATTTCTTATTTACTAAAGAAAAAGATTTAATCAATTGCTTTACATAGAGAGTCTAACTCGTTAACAATACATATAAATTTAATTTAAGCCAATGTTCCAAATACAGTTTTTAAATGAGATAAAAGAATGATAATTAACTATAAATAACAAGGGGGAATTAATTGGACAATGAAAAACTAATTGAAATAGCTAAAAAAGCAAGAGAGAATGCTTATGCACCATATTCTAATTTTAAAGTTGGTGCTGCTTTATTAACCAAAACTGGAAATGTATATAAAGGCTGTAATGTTGAAAACGCGTCATATGGTCTAACTGTCTGTGCTGAGAGAGTTGCAATTTCAAATGCTATATCAAGTGGAGAGAAAGAATTTATGAAGATTGCAATAGCGGGTGGTTTTAATGAAGAATATATAGAAAAAGTTGGAGAGGAAGTTGAGAAAAATATTGATGAAGAGGATATGTATAAAACTAAAAAAAATGAAAAAGAAAAGATAAAAGAAATTGCAAAAAGAGATATACAAGAAATTGAAGATGTTTTGATTCCTTGTGGTGCTTGTATGCAGGTTATGAGTGAATTTAACCCAAACTTAGAATTGATATTATCTGATTCAAAAGGAAAAATAATAATTAAAAATTTAAAAGAAGTTTTTCCAAAACCCTTTCAGCTTTAGAAACTATAGACCTTGTCATTGCGAGGAGCGTTAGTAGATTCTTCGTTTCACTCAGAACAGGCTTTGCACAATCTCAAATAAGAAAAACTATTAAATTTACTTAATATGAGATTGCACAGTTTATCGCGAGCGAAAGAGAGAGACCTGGCTCGCAATGACAAAATAATATAAATTTTCAAAGAATAAATAAATTAAAATTATTATAAAAACTAAATCATGAGAATTGTTAGGATTCTTGTTAGAATAGGATAATTGATTAAATGGAAAATAAATTTAAATCTGGTTTTGTTGGAATTATAGGAAGAACTAATGTTGGAAAATCAACATTAGTCAATAATCTGGTGCAACAAAAAGTAGCGATAATATCTCCAAAACCACAAACCACACGAAGGAGAATAAGATGTGTTGTAAATAGGGATAATTATCAGATGATATTTATAGATGCTCCTGGTATTCATAAGCCCCGTGATAGATTAGGGGAGAGACTGAATGCTGCTGCGTTAGGTTTTTTAGAAGAGATGGATGTGATTTTGTTTATGATTGAAGCAAGTGGCACGATTGGAAAGGGAGATAGATTTATTTCTGAAAAATTAAAATCAGTAAATAGATCAAAAATTTTAGTAATAAATAAAATTGATTTAATTGATGAAGATGAAATTGAAAGAAAAATATCAAAAGCAAAAAAATTAGGAATATTTGAAGAAATCATACCAATATCTGCAAAATATAATAAAAATTTAGATCAGTTATTAGAAATATTATCTCATTTTCTTCCATATGGACAACCATATTTTCCAGAAGATATGTTAACAGACCAGCATCCCAAAATCTGGGTTTCTGAAATAATAAGAGAAAAAGCCTTGGAGAATTTAAGAGAGGAAGTTCCACATAGTATTGCAGTTGAAGTAGAAAAGATGGAAAAAAGGAAAGACAAGGACATAATTGATTTAGAGGCTATTATTTATGTTGAGAGAAACTCACAAAAAGGTATAGTTATTGGCAAAAATGGTAGTATGCTTAAAAGAATTGGTAGTTCAGCAAGGAAGGAAATCGAACTTTTTTTAGGTATAAAAGTTTTCATGAGACTATGGGTAAAAGTTAAAAAAGATTGGAGAAAGGACGAATCCTCCATAAAAAGATTTGGATACGCTCATTAATATTTTGTCATTCTGAAGTGAATCTCTATGTAAAAAGGGTCAGGTATTAAAATATACATATCCTTAGAAGCAATATATGGAGAGTCCATACCTGGGAAGTCATTTCCTGAAATGGTAAAAGTAAATATTAATTAAAAAATTTTTAGAAATGCCTACATATAAGACAAGAGTAATAATAATCTCATATATGAAATTTAAAGAAGCGGATAAGATTATAAGAGCTTATTCACCTCACCTTGGGAGAATATCTGCAATAGCTAAAGGAGCAAGAAAAACAAAAAGCAAATTTGGAGCTCGTTTAGAGCCATTCTCTTATTGTGAACTTGTCTTATATAAAGGTAGAAACTTAGATATTGTTACACAGATAGAAATCTTAGAACCATTTTTAAATATTAAGGAAAATTTAAAAAAACTTGCGTATGCATATATTATCGCTGATCTTATAATAAGAAGTGGAGGAGAATCAGATCCTGCAAGAATTTTTCCTTTCTTTTTATTTAGCCTGAAGGAATTACAAAAGATAGATGAATCTCTTTTAAAGCAATGGTTAATTGCATTTCAACTTAAATTTATGATTTTATCAGGATATAAACCTATTTTAGATAAATGTTCATCTTGTGGTAGGAAAATAGAAAAATTAAAAAAGAATGTATTTAGTTTTAAAGATGGTGGCTTATTATGTAATGATTGTTCAAATAAGAGAGAGGCACCTACTGTTTTAAAAAATGAAACAGTAAAAATGCTAAGAAATTTATCTGAAATGGATATTAGAGAATGGAATAGAACTATTTACAGTGAAATAGCACAGAAAGAATGTCAAAAAGTTTTAGAAAACTATATTTATTATTATTTAGAAAGTAAGTTAAAAACCATCCATTTTTTAAGGGAAATAGAAAGTAAATACAAATAGTGGTAAAATATTTAATTTAATAGCAATTTTAGGAGGATTTTTGAACTTTCAGGATACTATTTTAAAACTTCATCAATACTGGTCTGATTGTGGATGCTTAATTTTGCAAACACAAGATTTGGAAAAAGGAGCAGGTACTTTTCACTGGGCTACCTTCTTAAGATGTTTAGGTCCAGAACCCTGGAATGCTGCATATGTTTCTCCATCAAGGAGACCAACAGATGGCAGATATGCAGAAAATCCCTTTAGAACACAATATTACTATCAATATCAAGTTGTATTAAAACCATCTCCGCCAGATGTCCAGGACGTTTTTCTAAAAAGTTTGGAATCATTAGATATTAATTTAAAGGAACATGATATAAGATTTGTAGAGGATGATTGGGAATCCCCAACATTAGGTGCATCAGGATTGGGCTGGGAAGTTTGGATAGATGGAATGGAAATAACCCAATTCACATATTTTCAACAAATGGGGAGTATTGAACTGTTTCCTATTACTGCTGAAATTACTTATGGTTTAGAAAGATTAGCCATGTATATTCAAAGAAAGAAAAATTTCTTTGAATTGAAATACAGCGATGATGTAACCTATGGAGAAATTTATAAAGAAGCTGAGAGTCAGTGGTCAGTTTATAATTTTGATTTAGCAGATATTGAAATGTTAAAAAAACAGTTTGATATGTGGGAATCTGAATGTCAAAAGGTATTAAATAAAAAATTAATATACCCTGCACATGAATTGGTTTTAAAGTGCTCACATGCTTTTAATATGTTAGATTCAAGAGGAGCAGTATCAGTAATAGAAAGGACAAATTACATTAGAAGAGTAAGGGACTTAGCAAGATCAGTTGCAAAAGAATATTTAACTCACAGGGAAGAATTAGGCTTCCCCCTATCAAGGGATAAAAAATAATACTTTATTTTTAAATAATTTTGAAAGGTGACAAAAGATTGGCTAAAGATTTATTATTAGAGATTGGAACTGAAGAACTACCCTCATCAGCTGTTTATTCAGCAATTGAGCAAATTCATAAAAATTCTGAAAAGGTTTTCAAGAACTATAGAATTGGTTATGAAAAGATAAAAAGTCATGGTTCCCCAAGAAGAATTGTTCTTTATATAAATAATATTGAAGAAAC
>JAGMBY010000070.1 GCA_023129485.1 Actinomycetes bacterium
GAAGGTCATGCAAGAATAGCTGCAGCAATACAATCTATGTGGAAGGATGTATTAAATGTTGAAGTTACTATAGAAACTCAGGAGTGGAAAGTATATCTTGAAACTCTAAAGAATAAAACTCCTTTAGAAGATATGCCACACATATGGAGACTTGGATGGTGCGCTGACTACTATGATCAAAATAACTGGGTGCATGAGGTATTTAATAGTGAAGCTGGTGCTAATAGATTAAGAAGGGGATGCTTAGATCCAACCTGTACTAAAGTTGAGGAGTTAGAATTTGATAAATTAACTGTACAAGCTCAATTAGAACCTGATCCTGAAAAGAGAAAAGAACTCTATAAGCTGGCTGAAATTGAGTTAAACAATGTTGAAACCGCCTTTGCGCCTATCTACTTCTATACCTTAGTTTCTTGCACTAAACCTTGGGTAACTCGTACATTTAAAAAACACGGTGAAGAGGATTTCCATCTATGGAAGATTGACATGGAAGCAAAGCAGGCAGCTATAGGGGAGTAAGATAAATAATTAATCTTACTTCAAATATATTGCGTAGTTAAATATGTAAAAATATTGGCGGGTATTGATTACCCGCCAATATTAAATATAAATAATAAATATCTTTTATTTATAATATTATTATTAATATTGGTTTTCAGATTATAATTTTGATTTAATATTGAAAATTTATTTTTTTACTGTTAAACTTTTTTTGGTGATAAAAAAATGACAAAATACATAATCAGGAGAATATTATTATTTATTCCCGTACTAATAGGAGTAATTTTTACAGTTTTTCTTTTGGTACGGATAATTCCTGGGGGTCCATTCGATTTTGTTGGTGATAAAAGTTTACCTCCACAAGTAGTTGCTAATTTAGAGGAGAAATATCATATTAATGATCCAATATGGAAACAATTTATAGATTATCTTTGGGATCTAATTAGCAAAGGTGATTTAGGACCATCATTTAAATATAGAGGTAGAACTGTAAATGAAATTATAAAGGAAACCTTACCTATATCCTTTCAACTTGGATTATTATCTATGATTTTAGCTATTATTATTGGTATTCCTACTGGAATTATTGCAGCATTAAAGCAGAACTCTGTGTTTGATTATTCATCCACATTTATTGCTGTTGTTTTTAGGTCAATTCCTAATATGGCACTCGGTCCACTATTGATATGGTTAATTGCTTTAAAACTTGGATGGTTACCAGTAGCAAGATGGGGTGCATTACCCCCATTCTTTTTGGGATTTATACCAAAAATAAATGCAGATTTCTTCAAACATGCAATGCTCCCCACATTTGCTTTAGGTACAGCATATTCTGCAGGAATTTCTAGATTAACAAGAGGTAGCTTACTTCAAGTTATAAGAGAAGATTATATTAGGACAGCAAGAGCGAAAGGACTTTCTGAAAGAATGGTAATTGTAGGACATGCATTAAAAAATGGTCTTATTCCCGTAATTACTTATATTGGACCTATATTTGCTGCTGTTTTAACAGGAACTTTTATAGTAGAACACATATTTGGAATCCCTGGAATGGGAAAACATTTTATAAAAAGTATTGGGAATAGAGACTATGCAGTAATTCAAGGAGTAACTTTAGTATATTCTATAACTTTAGTAGTGGCTAATCTCTTAGTTGATATAACATATGCTTGGTTAGACCCAAGAATTAGATATGCTTAAGAGGTAAAAAATGGCAATAGAAGAGACAAAAACATTAGTATTAACTAAAAGAAAGGAAAGAAGTCCAGCGCAAGCTGCTTTCAGACAGCTGCTAAAAAACAAGTTTGCAGTAGGTGGTGGAATTCTTATAATATTAATTATATCAGTTGCTTTATTTGCAGATAACAGTTTAATTGCTCTGATAACAAAACAGGAAATAAAACCGTTAATTGCACCATATCATTTTGCAAAAACAAGTTTTGTTGATAATAATGCTCCACCAGGGGGTAAGTTCTTATTCGGAGCAGATTACTTGGGAAGAGATTTATTAAGTCGAACTATATATGGAGCAAGAGTATCACTTTCAATGGCTTTAGTAGCTTCAATGGTAAGTATTGTAGTTGGGATCGCTTATGGACTTATATCTGGATATTTTGGTGGATTGATTGATAATGTAATGATGAGAATTGTAGATTATCTTTATTGTTTCCCATTTATAATTTTTGTAATATTGATGCAAGTAGTTTTTAAAGCATTTTCAAGAAGAGGGCAAGCTACTGGCTTAATGGGAATATTAATTAAAGCTAACTCTCAAATGGGTGGAATGCTATTTCTATTTATTGCAATCGGGCTTATTAACTGGATAGATATGGCAAGAATAGCCCGTGGCCAGGTTCTCTCATACAAGGAAAAAGAATTTGTTGAGGCGGCAAGAGCAGTAGGATCAAGTGATATAAGAATTATTTTTCGTCATATATTACCCAATATAATAGGTCCATGTATTATAAGGGAAACCTTGACAATTCCAGCTTATATTTTTTATGAAGCATTTTTAAGCTTCATTGGTTTAGGAGTTAACCCTCCGACACCAAGTTGGGGAATTATGATCTCAGAAGGTGTTCAAGGATTACGATCCTATCCATTTCAAACTTTTGTTCCTGGCATAGCATTAACAATCACTACTTTAGCATTTAATTTTTTAGGCGATGGTTTAAGAGATGCTTTTGATCCTCGCTTAAGAGGTGAATAAAAATATACAGAATATTTAAGAATGAATAAAAAATTAAAAAAATACTTACCTTACATAATCATCTCAGCAATAGTTATAATAATTGTTATTTTTGCCAGATTAAACATCACTTCACCACTAAGCAAAAAAACCTCATTAGATTGGAGTCGTGGTAAGAACTTAGGTAAAACAATTTCAGGTAGTCCAGTCTCAATTCAGATTGATAATGAAGATAAAAATTTATATCTGATTTGGAGCATTAAAGAGGATGATAAAAATCTTTTAAATTTTACAAAATTAAATAATAAAGCAGATATATTATTACAAAAATTTCTTGATTTTAATTTTGTTAACCCCAAAAATCCACAGATTTTATTAGATAGTCACAAAAATCTACATCTTTTATGGTTAGATAAATTTCAAGATAATATCTCTTTATTTCATGTTTTGTTAAATTCTAATGGTGATAAATTAACCGACTCTAAATTAATTTCAATTGCTGAATCAGAAGTTAAAAATTATAAAATTGGGTTAAATAAAGATGAGAGTGTTGAAGTTTTTTGGGAATGTGAAGAGAAAGAAAAAAAAGGAATCTATCATCTTAGACTAAGTAATAAAGGTGAAGTTATATCAGAAAATATTTTAATAATTTCTAATGGAAAAGCACCAAGTTTTCAAATAGATAAAATGGGAAATATTCATTTAATATGGTATCAATCTCCATATGCTGGTAAAGCTGATGTATATTATTCAAAATTTGATGTTAGAAACAACTATTTAATTAAAAAAATAAATGTTGGAAATTTCCTTACTGGTACTGGAAGAGTTATTCACAGACCAGTTCTTGGATTAGATAATGATTATATCTATATTTTCTGGTCAACTGAATTTTTATCAGGTCTATCTGCAGGAACTGCTGAACTTAATTTTTTAACTTTTCCAATAGATAAACCATCACTTCAGTCATCAAAAAATGTAATACTACCTTTTCTGTCAAAAACAGATTCAATTGAAATAGGGGGAAAGAGATACAATTTTGGCAAAAGACAAGTAATTGATGATATAGGGAAATTTGATAATCTTATTTTAGTACCAACAGATTTTTTCATGAAGATTCCACCAACAGATTATATAATTACACCCAATGTAACAGAAGGGCAAAATTCTAAATTAGCTTTAGTTTGTAGTTTAAGAGTTTTCGAAAAGACAAAACGAAAAATGCAATTAGCTTTAGTAATTTTCCAGGATGGTAATCCTTTGGGCTATCAGTTAATAGCTAAGACTGACCTTATGTCATTCTCACCTAAAATTTTATTTGATATAGATAATAAGCTCTATCTTACTTGGCTTGATAAAATAAAAACGGGACAGCACAGAGTATATTTTGCTGGCACCTCATCAAATATTAGAGAAAATTTAGATGTGCTGGTATATCAAGATATAATCATTGGGATATTTAATACAACATGGAACTTGATATCTTCAATTGCGTTTATCTGGATTGTACTTCTTTGGGGAGTAGCTCCTGCTCTCTGGTTAGGAATCTATTATATGTTCACAGGAGAGGATAGACTTTATATTACAAAAACAAAAATAGCATTTATTATTACAATTATTATATATTACTTAGTAAAATTAATTCTGACTCCTTCATTTTTATTATTTCCTCCATTTTACGATTTAATTCCTGCAAGATTTTCTAATATCTGGATTTCAGTTTTGCCAGTAGTAATATTAATTATTAGTTTGTTAGCTGTATTTAGGTATTTAAAGAAATCGGAAACGAAGTCGTTATTAATATCTTTTGTAATTTTTCTATTAACTGATGGATTTTTAACTGTAATTCTATATTGGCCTCAAATCTTTTAATATAAATTTTATTTTTATTAATATAATCCATTACTCCTTGATAATAAAACATTTCTTTTCATTGACTTTTAATACTTTTTATATAAAATATTCAAAAGAATCATGAATAATTTAAGCAAAGTTTTTAAAATATCAATCTTAATATTTATATTAATATTTTCAATTACTTCTGTTTTTTCATTTGTAGGATGTAAACAAATAGAGAAAATAAGAAAAGGATTTGAAGAAAGAATTGGTAAAGAGATTGAAAAGGAAATCACTCTAGAATCTACAAAAATTGAGGAGAAATATAAATCTGAATATGAACAAATTCTAAATCTATGTTTAAGTGAAGAACCACAAACTATTGATCCAAATTTAGCAGAGAGTAAAGCTTCTATAGATTTAATTAACCAGATATTTGTTGGTCTTACAAAATTTGAGTCAGATTTATCTGTTTCTCCATGTATTGCTGAAAATTGGAAGATTTCAGATGATGGTACAATTATAACATTCAAAATAAGAGATGACGCTTATTGGACTAATGGAGATCCTATTACAGCACATGATTTTGTCTATTCATGGAAAAGGGTGCTTAATCCAGAAACCAAATCTCCTTTTGCTTATCTTTTTTTTGACATAGAAGGAGCTAAAGAATTTCATAAAGGTGAGTTAGATTCTAATGCTGTTGGTATTAAAGCTCAAAATGATACTGAGTTAGAAGTTAAACTAAGAGGTCCTATTAATTATTTTACATATATAACTTCTATCTGGATAACAAAGCCGGTTCCTAAATCTGTAGTTGAAAAATATAAAGAAAATTGGACAAACCTTAATTATTTGATAACAAATGGACCTTTTACTATAAAAAATTGGGAACACCATAAAAAGATTGTATTGGAGACAAATTCTGATTATTTTAAGGGAACTCCAAAGCTTGATATTATTAACATTTTTTTGTGTAAGGACCAATATACAGAATTTTCAATGTATAAAGATGATAAGATTGATGGAACTTGGGGATGGGAATTTGGGATTCCATCAGACTTGTTAAAAAAAATTGATTCTGACCCTGCACTTAGAAGCCAAAAGTTATTTGAACCGAGATTGTCAACATATTATTTAGGGTTTAATACAAGAAACAAACCTATAAATAATCAACTATTCAGAAAGGCCATAGCATTAGCTTTAGATAAAAATGAATTAAAAAACAATCCTTACTGGAAAACATATATAATTGCAAATCAATTTATTCCACCCCAGATTTTAGAACATGATGAATCAATAGATATTAATTTTGATCTTGAAAAAGCAAAAAGTTTTCTTTTTGAAGCGCTTCACCAAAGTGGGGAAAGTTCTAATGAAAAAAGCATTAGAACTTTGAAACTTATGTTTAGCAAATCTGATAAAAATAGGATATTAGCTGAATCTACAAAGGAGATGTTATCTGAAAATTTGAATTTAAAAATTGAATTAATCGAAACAGATCCCGAATCCTATTTTGAAACAATTCACAATATAAATAAATATCCGCAAGTTACAGATATGTATTTATTAGAAAGTAGAGCTGATTACCCTAATCCAAGTAACTACCTATTTACAAAATTGCATAGCAAATCCCCCTTGAATTATTCAGGCTGGAAAAATGATGAATTTGATGAATTGGTAACAAATGCAATGATATATGATGATCTGAATAAACAGGCTGAATTATATAATAAAGCTTCAAAGATTGCATTTGGTGATAAAAATGATGAGGATAGATGTCCTGGTGAATTTCCTATAATTCCATTATTTTATAGCTCAAGAAATATATTAATTAAGCCATGGGTGAAAGGATATTGGTCAAATCCTTTTACAGGTTCATATTTTTACACAACCTACATTGAAAAGTGAACAAATATAAAATTATTTTGGTATAATTTACTTATGTCGGAGTGGCGGAATTGGTAGACGTTCAAGGTTGAGGACCTTGTGAGCGAGTAGCTCGTGGGGGTTCAAGTCCCCCCTCCGACACCATTTTTTAATGAGACTTAACTATTAATTATGTAGGGTAAGGCTTTAGCCTTGCTTAATAATGCAACCCTAAAGGGTTGCCCTACTTTTATATAAATATATAAGTTTATAATAATTTATTCTCTCTATTTTTTATAAGAATTTAAAAATATATATAGAAGCATTTTTAATAGATATTAAAAAAAAATTTATTAAATAAATTTTCTATCGAATGAAGGAAGGATGTTCTAGAAAGGATGTTTAAAGATTTAAAAAATGAGGTTGTTTTTTGGGCTCAAAAGGCTGAAAATTTAGGTTTAGTTGTACCAACAACTGGTAATTTTAGTTTAAGAGATAAAGATACTGGATATATTTTTGTTACTCCACACGGAATATTTAGGGAATTTTTAAAACCTGATGATATTGTAGTTTTAGACATAAATGCAAATAAAATAGAGGGTAAAAATAAACCATCATATGAGACTCCAGTTCATTTAGAAGTTTATAAGAATAGAGAAGATGTATTTGGAATTGCTCATACACATTCTCCATATGCATGTTGTTTTGCTGTTTTAAATAGGGCTATTCCTCTTATTCATATTGAGACTTTCTTTTCGGTTGGTGGGAATATTCCGATTGTGGATTTTGCACCTCCAGGTTCAAAAGAGTTAGCAAAAAAAACACTTGAAAAATTAGCTAATAGATCAGCAGTTTTATTAGAAAGTCATGGAGTTTTAACTATAGGATCTTCGCTATCACATGCTCTTTTGGTTGCAATAATGGTGGAAGAAACTGCAAAAATATATCATAGTGCTATTCAGATCGGTAAACCTAAAAAATTGTCAGATTGGCAAGTAAATACTCTAAAAGAAATATTAGAAAAAATCTGATATTTTATAATTACCCTTAATTTAATAATCCTTGACAAACTATTTTATAAGGAATATATATAAAAATATATATAAAATATAAGTAATCGATTAACTGAAATTTATTTTAAACCAGATTTTAAAAATTTATGAATTAGCTCAATAAACAATTCAAGATGGGAGATGAAATTTTTTAGATTTATAATTATTAAAATTATAATAATTAATTGGAAAGGTGGTTAGGTAATGATTATTGGTGTACCAAAAGAGATTAAGGATAATGAATATAGAGTAGCACTTACTCCTGCAGGTGTTACTGAGTTAATAAAAGCAGGTCATAAGGTATATATTCAAAAAAATGCTGGGATTGGAGGCGGTATTAGTAATGATGAATATAAAGAATCTGGTGCAAAAATATTAGAGACTTCAAAAGAGGTTTTTGGTAAAGCGGATATGATAATGAAGATAAAGGAACCTCTTCCGCAAGAGTTTGAATTAATTAAAGAAAATCAGATACTTTTTACTTATTTTCACTTCGCTTCAGGTGAAGAACTTACCAAAGCCATGGTTGATAAAAAAGCAATTTGTATTGCTTATGAGACCATAGAAACTGATGATGGTGAGACTCCACTCTTAACTCCTATGAGTGAGGTTTCAGGAAGAATGGCACCATTTATAGGAGCCTTTTATTTAAGTAGAGCACAGGGTGGAAGAGGAATTTTAACTACTGGTGTAACTGGTGTTGAACCTGCGCATATAGTCATATTAGGTGGTGGTACAGTAGGACGTAATGCAGCAAAAGTTGCTGCTGGTTTAGGTGCAAAAGTTACTATTTTAACTAGAAGTGCTAAAAAATTGCGTTACTTAGAAGATACCATGCCTGAAAATGTTTCAACATTAAAATCAAATTCATACAATATTGCACGAGCTGTTAAAGAAGCAGATATACTTATTACTGGTGTATATATTATTGGAGCAAAAGCACCAAAATTGGTAACAAGGGAAATGGTAAAGTCTATGAAACCAGGATCTGTAATAGTGTGTGTTGATATAGACCAGGGAGGAAGTGTTGCAACTGCAAGACCAACTTCACATTCTGATCCAATATATATTGAGGAGGGGGTTGTTCATTATTGTGTCACAAACATGCCAGGTGCTTTTTCAAGAACTTCAACATTTGCATTAACAAATGAAACGCTTCCTTATGCACTTCAAATTGCAAATAAAGGATGGCTGAAGGCATTAAAAGAGAATCCTGTATTGAAAAAGGGATTAAATGTCTGCAAAGGAAGGGTTACAAACAAACTGGTAGCTGATGCACACGGACTTGAATATACACCGATTGATGAAGTTTTAGAATAAATTAAATAATATACTTGCATTATGATAAAATAGTCTTGAGAATTTATTTGGAGGAATTAATGTGAAGAAAGAAAATCAAAACGAATCAGAATTTAACCCGGAATTATTCAGGAAATTAATTGAACAGTTATTTAAACTTGATGAAAAACTTCAATTTAGTTTTGATGAAGATAACTTGATATACAAGAGTAAATCAATTCCCAGTGGATTTATGATATATAGTATAAAAAAAGTATTGCGTGATAAAGATAAAATGAAAAATTTTGATTTTAACTCTATATTTACTAAAGAAGAGAAGAAAAAAATTGAGAAAATAATCTCTTTTTATGAAGATAAAGAGGAGAAATAACAAGTTTCATTGAAAAAAATATTTTCTCATTGAAAATGAAACTTATATTGGTGGAGTAATTATTTATTTTAGAAAATATAATTAGATATTGATAAAAAGATAATAAATAATATACTTTAATTGATAATTTTAAATATATTTAAAATGAGCGGTTTTTCCCGCTCTTTTTTATTGTATTTCTAAATAGAGCTTTAAGGATTTTGAATAATTTAATATAAACTTTAATGTTAGAATAATAGATATTTAAATATTTTATGTTTTTATATAAGATATTATAATTTATAAAAAGAAAAGGGGTAATTTTTTGAAGATAACAGTAAGACAAATCGTTATAGCTGGAATTTTGGGAGCAATAGCAATTTTATTAGGATGGCCTGTACTTGGTGCATTACCAATAGGATTTATACCTGTACCAAATATATCAGGTCATGCAACTATTATGCATATACCTGCTATTTTAGGTGGAGTGCTTGAAGGTCCAATTGTGGGAATTTTAGTTGGTGGAATCTTTGGTTTTGCTAGTTTTTATATGGCAACTACAATTTCTCCAAATCCCTTTTTCAGTGATCCACTTGTAGCAATATTACCAAGACTATTTATTGGACTAATATCATATTTAGTTTATACAGCTACAAAGAAAATAAATAATAGTGTAGCATTAATATTTGCTGGTATATTTGGATCTTTTACAAATACCATTTTTGTTCTTGGTATGATACATTTAACAGGAAAAGGTAATTTTTTAGCTTGGTTAATCCAGGTATTACCACAAGCTATTGTTGAGGCAGTAATAGCAGCTATTATAGCCTTAATAATTGGGAAAGCAATTGATGTCTATAGAGGATCCCGCGGAGTTAAAGCAAAATGATAGAAATCAATAACCTTCATTTCACTTATCATCAAAAATCTGAGAATCCAAAAAAAGCACTAAATGGAATATCACTATCCATAAAGGAGGGTGAATTCGTTACTATAATAGGACAAAATGGTTCTGGTAAAACAACTTTGGCAAAACATCTTAATGTTATATTGTCTCCTACAAAAGGCACTGTCTTAATTGATGGAATTAATACTCAGGAAGAAGAAGTATGGGAGATTAGAAAAAAGGTAGGGATGGTATTTCAAAACCCTGATAACCAGATAATCTGTTCAACAGTTAGAAGTGATATAGCTTTTGGACCGGAAAATTTGGGTATTGATAGAGTAGAAATTGAGAAAAGAGTAAATGAGTCATTAAGACTCTTAGAATTAAATGACTTTCAGAACTACCCACCTTATATGCTTTCTGAGGGCTTAAAACAAAAGGTCGCAATTGCATCTGTATTGGCAATGGAAACGAAGTATATTATTTTTGATGAACCTACTTCAATGCTTGATCCATCAGGAAAAAAAGAAGTATTTGAGTTAATAATAAATTTGAGAAAAAAAAGGGATGTCACAATAATATATATAACTCATATTATGAAAGAAGTGTTGAAGTCGGATAGAGTAATTGTTATGTCTGAAGGAAAGGTAGTATTGGATAATTCACCAAATAAGATTTTTTCTAAATTAGAAATACTAAGAAGTCTTGCTTTAGATGTTCCTATAATCCCAGATATTGTTTATAGATTAAGAAAAAGGGGGATTTCTATTCCTCAACAAATAATAACTACACAGGAGCTTATAAATTGCTTAACTCAATAATAGAAGTTAAGAATCTATTTCATTCATATATGACTGCAACTCCTTTTGAAAAGGAGATTCTTCACAACTTAAGTTTTGATATATATGAAGGTGAAAAATTGGCTATTATTGGTCCAACCCAATCAGGAAAATCTACATTACTTCAGTATTTTAATGCGATATTTATTCCTAAAAAAGGAAGAGTTATAGTAGATGGAAGGGATACAAGAGACAGCAAATTGAATTTAAAAGAATTGAGACGTAAGGTAGCTATGTTATTTCAACATCCAGATAGTCAACTTTTTAAAGATATTGTTGCAGATGACATTGCATTTGGTTTAAAGAATTTTAATTTTCCTGAAGAGGTTATAAATATAACTATTAAAAAAGCATTAGCTACTGTAGGTTTAGAACCAGATGAATTTTTTTATAGATATATTTTTAGTCTTAGCGGAGGAGAGAAAAGAAAAGTAGCAATTGCTGGAGTTTTAGCTCTCGACCCAGAAATTTTAATTTTAGATGACCCCACAGCTGGTCTGGATCCTAAAGGAAGAAGAGACCTTATCAACTCTATCAGATTTTTACACAACAAATTAGAATTAACAACAATTTTTGTCTCAAGTAATATGGATGACGTTTTAGAACTCGCAGACAGAATTGTTGTTCTCTTTGATGGAGAAATTAAAATGATTGATACACCAAAGAATATTTTTAAGCAAAAAGAAAAACTATTAAATTATGGTTTAACATTACCCTCAGTAGTTGAGGTAGTTGACGAATTGATTAAATCAAAAATAAACATAAGTGAAAAAATTATTGGTATTGATCAACTTGAGGAATCATTAATTAAATTATTTAAAAAATAAGTGATTAAGGAAGATATTCACTATTAAAAAATAAAGAGATTTAGATTGTGGAGTATAGAAAGTGGAATTATATAGGAACACAATTTTTGGATTTTACAGAGAAAGTGATTCATTAATTCATAGGATTGATCCCAGAATAAAAATAATATTACTGTTTATTTTTATAATTTATATGTCATTTGTAAAAACTTTCTCAGAAATTATTCTTATAGGCATATTCTTGTTCTTTATTATAAAACTATCTGATAGTTCATTTTTATATATTCTAAAGGGGTTAAAACCAGTCCTTCCTATAATAATTCTTATCTGGATCTTTCAAATATTATTTTATATGGGTGAACCAGGTCGAATATTTTTTCAATGGCATTTTATAAGAATTTCAAGTTTAGGTATTAAAATTTCTTGTCTTATGATGATTAAAGCTATATCAATCTATTTTATTTCATCAATATTTTTCCTTACAACAGAGTTAATAAGTTTTACAAATGCAATAGAAAGGCTAATTCTTCCCCTACAAAAAATAAAATTTCCTTCACATGAAATTATTATGGTTGGTGTAATAGCTTTTAGATTTGTTCCTACTTTAATTGAGGAGTTAGAAAGATTAATGAAAGCTCAAATAGCAAGAGGTGCTAATTTAGACAGAGGTAATTTCATAATTAGAACTATAAAATTATCGGGTTTATTAATACCATTATTTATAAGTGCTTATGAAAGAGCGGAGGATTTAATTTTAGCAATGGAGTCTCGGTGTTATAGAGGGGGTAAAGGTAGAACAGGAAGAATATCAAAGAAATTTAAAAAGCTTGATTTCTTTTCCGTCATTTATGTTTTACTTATATTCATTTTTATATTCTTATTAGTCAGGTATTTCAAACTCCCTTAAATTAAAATAGATTGTCATTACTTCCCCTTCGTTGCACTCGAATGAAGTGAAGTGAATCTCTTTAAAAAGTTTTAAATAAAAGCTTTGTGCATACTTTCTTGACTGAAAATGTCTTCGAAAGTATACCACAAAGCTAAAAATCAAAATAGATGTATATTTAGTTTTTATGAACAAACATAATTTACTATTGATTAAAATTTTTAATCTATTTAAAATTAAATATTCATTTTTATTAAAATTTAGAGGTTTCCTTAAATTTTTATTAAAATTCTTATCAGTAAGGAACATATTAAGCATATTTAAGAAAGTAATAAGAAGGAGGGATATGTTATCAGAAGTTAAAGTTGGGCATTATACAGATGAGGATGCAATTACAGGGTGTACAGTAATTTTAATCCCAGAAGAAGGTGCAGTTTGTGGTGTAGATGTAAGAGGAGGAGCTCCTGGCACGAGGGAAACAGATCTTTTAGATCCAACATGTATGGTAGAAAGAGTAAATGCTATTTGTATTTCTGGTGGAAGTGCATTTGGACTTGCTGTTGCTGATGGAGTAATGAAATATTTAGAGGAAAAAAATATTGGATTTGAAACACCACATGGAAAAGTCCCAATTGTTCCAGCTGCAATATTATTTGACTTAAATATTGGTAATAATAAAATTCGTCCTGGAAAAGAAGAAGGTTACAAAGCATGTCAAAATGCATCATCATTAGGATTTGAAGTTGGAAGTGTTGGTGCTGGTACTGGTGCTACTGTGGGGAAAGTTTTTGGAAATTCGTTTATGATGAAATCTGGAGTTGGAAGAGCTACCCTAAATTTATCAGGTGGTATTGAAATTTTTACTTTAGCTGTTGTAAGTTCTTTTGGAGATATCATAAATAAAGATAACTCTATCTTGGCTGGAGCTTATCATCCTAAGGGAGGTTTTTTAAATAGCAAGTCACTAATTTTAGAGGGAAGAGAAATAAAATCTGAGTTTGGTGAAAGTACAACAATTGTTGTAATAATTACAAATGTTCTTCTTGACAAAGCATCTGTAACAAAAGTTGCACAAATGGCACATGATGGATTAGCAAGAGCTATTTCTCCTGTCCATACTGAATATGATGGGGATATAACATTTGCATTATCAATTGGTAAAAAGAAAGCTCCTACTGTCGTTATAGGAACAGCTGTAGTAGAAGCTACAGCAAAAGCTATCAGAAATGCTGTTATAGAAGCAAAAAGTTTAGGAGGAGTAAGAGACATCAGCCAAATCTCTATCAAATAATCATTTTTAAAAAAGTGAAAAAATAATAGAAATTTTTGATTCTTTTATTTTTTAAAAAGATAAACCTATAAAATCTAAAATTAGATATCAAAATATATTATTAGTTATGTTGTCTTTTAGAAATGTTATAATAATTAAGATAAAATTATTATAATTATAAAATCAATTATTGAATTAGAGTTACAGAAAGGAGAGTAAAATGCCTTTGATAAAGTGGGATCCTTTTGAAGATTTTTTAACATTAGATGAGGAAATTTCTGATTTTTTCGGTAGAGGTTGGAGACTTCCTACTTTAAGAAGAGGAAGGCTTGCAAGATGGGCGCCTACAACAGATATTGCAGAAACAGAAAATGAATTTATTATAAAAACAGAACTTCCTGGACTAAAAGCAAAAGATGTAGAAGTTACATTAGATAAAGATGTTCTTACTATAAAGGGAGAAAGAAAATTTTCTGAAGAGGTGAAAAGAGAGAATTATCATAGAATTGAAAGAAGATATGGCTCTTTTAAAAGATCTTTTACACTTCCAAGTAATGTGGATTTAGGAAGTGTCAAAGCAGGAGTTAAGGATGGATTGTTGATTGTGAAGATAGCTAAGATAGAAGCGCCAAAACCTAAAGTTATAGAAGTTGAGGTTGAAGAAAGTAAAGCTAAAAAAATTGAAGCAGAGGAAGGTTAAGTATTAATAAAAGGTTGCTTTATTAATATACTTTTATATTAATTTTAAAATAAATATTTACTATTGTTTTTTTCCATAGCTTAGTTGAATTGTTTTAAATAGCAGTGTTAAAATATTTAAAAACTGGTGGGCGTTTAGCTCAGAGGGAGAGCACTTCCTTGACACGGAAGGGGTCAGAAGTTCAAATCTTCTAACGCCCACCATTTTTATTAAAATGATATTTAGATTGAATAGTAAAATACAAAGATTGTAAAAAAACAATTAATTTCTAATTTAAACTAAGTTTAATTAATTTTTTAATTAATGTATAAGTGTAATCTGCTTTTAATAAGTGTTTAAATAATATTAGCAATAAACAGAGGTGATAAAAAAGTAGATTTTTTTAATAAATTTAAATACGGAGTTGGAGGATAATGTGGTTAAAAAGGATATATTGAAAATTCCTAATTTGATTTCATTAAGCCGTATTTTAGGAAGTGTACTTATTTTAATTTTTACATTTGTAAATATAAATAAATGGATTGTTGGAATTGTATATGTATATTCTGTTATATCTGATAAACTTGATGGTACTTTAGCAAGATTGCTTAAACAGAAAACTGAATTAGGTAAGAGATTAGAACCAATTGCTGATGTTTCACTTGTGTATTCAATATTCACATATTTAACATTTAGGTTGGATTTTCCACAAATTCTATATAAAATTGCTTTAATTATTTTAATTATCGGTTTTATGCTAAATCTTATTCTTAATTTGATGAAGGGAAAGTGGTTTGTTCCATCATTTAATGTTAGTAAAGTAATGATTTTTATAGTTCATCTATGTTGTTTAGTGATTTTTTTACAAACAGCTTATCATTTAGAGATTCTTTGGCTAACAATAATATTTGGAATATTTACATTTTTATATTATCTATATAACCTATTTTCTTTTACATTTAAAAAGTAATTAAAAATAGGTCTTAATAAATAAATATAGTAAATTAAATTTTAAAATGATAAAATAAACTTAATTTATAAAAATAGGGATATTTTTTAAAGGCGGCATCGCCAAGTGGTAAGGCAGAGGTCTGCAAAACCTCTATCCCCAGTTCGAATCTGGGTGCCGCCTCCATTTTTTTAAAATTAATAATTAAATTATTCAATCTGTCAGGTAATTCAATAGAAATACGATATTCTTGAATTTCTTGTATGGTAGATATTAAAAAGATAAAAATATTTTTTAAATAATTATTTTTTGAACTTTTAAAAAATATTTTTAATTTTTTATAGAAAATAAAATATTTTTAATAGGATATCTTTGTAATTGTTATATATTAATTAAAAATTAAAATATTTATGATGCTCTTATTAAAAAGATCCTTCCCCTGCCTTTTCCCCTTCGTTTCACTCAAGGGTCAAAGTCAGGGTCAGGATAACAATTTAAAAATTATAAATTCTAAGAATAATAGCGATTATACAAATGGAGAATAAATTGGCTAAATTACATCTTGATAAAAACATAGTTAAAAAAGGTAGAGAGTATGCAAATAGAATAGCTTCAATAGTTCAGGATTTTATTGAAGAACACACTACAACCACGATTGAAAGGTCAACAATCAGATTATTAGGAGTTAATGGAGTTAATAAAAATGATGTTCCATTACCAAATGTAGTTGTGGATAATATCAAAGGTGAATTAGGTTCTGGGATACTATTTCCCTTTGTAAACGGTATGTGTTTTTATGATGTGAATGCTCAAAAGTTAGCTGAGATGATTTCAAGGAAAAAAGTAAATTTAAAAGAAGTACCAAATATGGAGAAAGAGAAAGTGATATCTGAAACTAATAAATTAGTAAAAAATGCATGTTTATTAATTAAAAAGAAGAAAGATGAAAGAACAGAACTCATTAGAAAATTAGGGGATCCTCCAAAACCATGGTTATATGTTATAGTGGCCACTGGTAATATATATGAAGATGTTAAACAAGCAAGAGCAGCAGTTAGAGAAGGGGCAGATGTAATAGCAGTAATTCGCTCTACAGCTCAAAGTTTATTAGATTATGTACCATATGGTATCACAACAACAGGATATGGTGGAACTTATGCAACTCAAGCAAATTTTAAGATAATGAGGGAAGCTTTAGATGAAGTAGCTGAGGAAGTAGGAAGATATATAAGACAAGTAAACTATTGTTCAGGACTGGCAATGCCAGAGATCGCAGTGATGGGAGCATTTGAAAAACTGGATATGATGCTAAATGATTGTCTTTATGGAATTATTTTCAGAGGAATAAATCTAAA
>JAGMBY010000071.1 GCA_023129485.1 Actinomycetes bacterium
ACATCTTTAAACACAGGTGCTGCGACAGTACTACCCCATACTGGTCCTTTTGCAGTAGATGGTTCATCTATTATAACCAAACAGACTAAAGCTGGATTTTCTGCTGGAGCAAATCCCATAAACGAGGTTATATTTTTATCACTATAATATCCCCTTCCACCTATAATTGTTTTTTGAGCAGTACCCGTTTTTCCACCAACTGTATAGCCTTTAATCTTAGCATTTTTTCCAGTTCCCTCCTCTACAACTCTTATTAACATCGATTTTATAGCTTCAGCGTATTCCGAAGATATTATCCTATTTTCAGCAACTTTAGGTTTTGGTGAGTAATCAATATCTCCATTTTTTCCGTATATTTTTTTTACAATATGAAGGTCAGGAGCAATTCCATTGTTTACAACTGTAGCCATAGCTTGAATAACTTGAATTGGAGTTGCTGAAATTCCTTGACCAAAACTCATTGTGGCTTTGGTTGAACCTGACCACAAATCATAGTGAAATAGGAGTCCACTTTCTTCACCAGGTAGATCAATTCCTGTGGGTTTTCCAAATCCAAATTTGTATAGATAGTTATAATAAATTTCATTGCTCATTTGCTGCGCTAAAATTACTGCTCCAACATTTGCAGAATTAATTAATATATCAGCAACTGAATAATCCTTTACAACATGTCTAAATGGCTCACTGATTATTTTTCCACCAACTTTTATGGTAGGTGGAAGATTGAAAATTGCATTTTTGGATACAGCACCTGAATCTATGGCAGATGCAGCAGTTACAAATTTTAAAATTGAACCTGGTTCATAGTTAAAAGATATAACGAGGTTTTTAGATAATTCTTTATCAACCTGATCAAAATCGTTTAAGTTAAAGTCTGGATAGTTAGCCATAGCTATTATCTCACCGGTTTGTGGTTCTATTATAACGATTACACCTCTCTTTGCTCCCTCTTCTTCAATTGCTTTTTTTAGTCTTGACTCAACATAATACTGAATATTTTCATCAATTGTTAAATATACATCATAACCATCAATTGGGTCTGTTTTTATACTATATGTTCCCGGAACAGGTCTCCCAAACCCATCATATTTTGCAGATATTTCACCATCAACTCCATGAAGCTGTTTTTCATATTCCAATTCAACTCCAGCAAGACCAATATTATCAAGTCCAACAAAACCAATAAAATTACAAGCTAAAGAACCTTTTGGATAAAATCTTTTATCTTCCCTTGCACTATAAATTCCCTCCAGATTTAATTCCATAACCTGATTAGCAAGTTCGGGACTAATCTTACGAGCTATATAGACAAATCCACAATTTGATTTTGATAACTTTTCCTTTAAAACTTCAACATTTATATTCAATATTTCACTCAATTTAATAGCATAATTTAGTGGATCTTTAACAAAATATGGATTTGCAAATATTGTTGCCTGAGGCAAACTTACAGCTAATTCTTTCCCATTTCTATCATAAATCTTTCCACGTTTGGCAAACAAATTGTAACTTTTGGTATGTTGATTATTTGCAGATTCCATATACTCTTGAGCCTCTAAAGCCTGCAAATTTATTAAGCGGAAAAATAGGGTAAAAAAAGAAAATAGGATTATTACGAGAATGAGTATGGTTCTAAATTCATTCTTAACTCTTCTAAGCAATCCCATTTTAATACCTTCCTATCAGTTTTAAGGGAAAAGAAGAGTCAAAATAGTTCTATATAGATCTTCCTTAAATTTAGAATTTAAAAAGGTTTCAAATTCAGAAATCTCTAATTCTTCATTTTGTATTTCTTCTATTGGTAATTCTTTTTCAGCTAATTGAGCAATATTCAAATTTATATATCTTATCTCATCAGGACTGTACATCCCTAAATTTATAGCACTTTCATATATTATATCAGGGGATTGTAATTGAGCAGTTTTAAAGTTCAGTCCTTCTTTAGCCTCATCTTGAAACTGGATTTCTCTTTTTATCTCATCAATCATCAACTGATTCTGAGTAGCAATAAAATTTAGTAAAATTATTGAAAAAGCAAATATTCCTATCAAAATAACTGAAGTAATAAAAAATGATAATGACATAAAACTTTTTCGAGTATTCACTCTTTCCTGCTCAACAAGATAAGATTTTCTTCTCCTATTTGATTTTACCGTTAATATATCAGCTCTTATATCAACCACAATTCCCCCTTTCAACTCAAACTATTTTAACTAACCGAAATATATTTATTTTAAAAATATATAAATAATAATTTCCTTATAAATATCTTTAAATTTAAAACTTTCTTTTAATATCAATAAAAAAAGAAGAGTTAAAATTTTTATATATAGATCTTTCTTGCTATTAAAGGAGTTAGACCTTTTCAATTGCCCTTAATTTGGCACTTGATGCTCTTGGATTTTTCTTCACCTCCTCAGGCTCCGGCATCAGTGCTCCCTTAGTAATCAATTTTGCTTTATCTTTCCTGCCACATGTACAGACAGGATACCACTGTGGGCAAATGCAACCGTCTACAAGTTTTAGAAAAGTATTTTTAACCAGCCTATCTTCCAGTGAATGGTAGGATATGACAACAATCCTTCCACCAATTTCGAGTAATTTAAATATGTCCTCAAGACTCTGTTTAAGCGAATTTAGTTCATCGTTTACTTCAATTCTTATCGCTTGAAAAATCCTCTTTGCTGGATGACCCCTTCTTCTTACCTTACCTCTGACTGTATTCTCAATAATCATTGAAAGCTCTAATGTTGATTTTATCGCTTTCTTCTTTCTATAATTGACTATGGCTTTAGCAATTAAATTTGAATAGCGCTCCTCACCATAACTTTTAAATACTTCATATAACTTCTCTTGTGAGTAGGAATTAATTACTGCACGAGCAGTTAGTTTCTGGGAAGTGTCCATCCTCATATCCAACGGTCCGTCTTTTGTGTAACTGAATCCCCTTTTTGGATCATCAACATGAGTCCAAGAGAGACCCAGGTCATAAAGTGCTCCAGATATGATTGAGAGATCCAACTCCTTTGCTATGTAAAGAACATCCTTAAAATTTCCATGTACTAATTTAAAATTTGCTTTATATTTTGATAACCTATTTTTGGCGGCGCGTAAAGCCAATTTGTCTTTATCTATACCTATTAATATGCCTTCGGGGGCAATTGCTTTAATTATTGCTTCAGCATGACCTGCGCCGCCTATAGTGTTATCAATTATTATTGACCCTCTTCTGAGTCTTAAAATATCCTTAACCTCACCCACCATTACAGGTATATGCCATGGTGTAATGATATCTAATTTAAAATCCAAGGTCCTCTAGTTCTTTTGTTATCTCTAAAAACTCTTTATCTGCTTTTTTGAAAAATCTATCCCAATATTTCTTCGACCATATCTCAATTCTTCCCCAAACTCCCACAACTATAACTTCTTTTTCAAGCTCAGCATATTTTCTTAATGTCAATGGAATAGTTACTCTCCCCTGTTGATCCATGGATTCTTCGCTTGCAGATGATGAAATCCATCGAGCATATTCCTGTACTTTTTTTCTTGACAAAGGTAGAGCTTTAATTTTTTCCTCAAGTGCTGAGAATTCTTCATATGTAAATAAAAATAGGCATTTTTCATTAATGCCTTTAGCTAAGACGAAACCCCTCTCTAATTGAGTTCTAAATTTAGAGGGTATGAATAATCTACCCTTTTTATCTAATGTATGAAAAAAAGTACCAAGAAACATTAAGAGCCCCAATCCACTTTCAGTAATTAATGGGATGATTTTCTATAATTAACTATAACAATGTATTTTTATACTTCTACATAAAATTTAAAAATCCTCCATTTTCCTCCACAATATACCACAATGCCCCTCTTAATGTCTACAAAATTTAAAAATTTTTAAAAATTTTTTAAAAATCTCATTTTTCTGTTTCAAGGAAAGTAATAGAAGAGTTAAATTGGTGTTGATTAAATGAAGTTAGTTATATAAGATGTGATTTATAGTATGGATAAAAAATAACAAATTAATTATTACTATTTCTTATTAATATATATGTCTTAAAAAATAATTACTTAAATTATTCCCCTTTTTTTTCTTCTTCCTGGTAGGGGATAACAATAGATTCCCTTCCAGCTTTCTCTATAAGGGTTTCTATTTTCTTTTCAGCTTCATTCAGCTTTTTTAAACAGTGAGTAGAAAGCTTTATTCCCCTTTCAAATTTTTTTAAGGATTCCTCTAAACTTAAATTACCCCTTTCGAGTGTTGATACAATTTCTTCAAGTTCTTTTAATACCTCATCGAAATCTCTTTTTTCCAAATTTTCCTCATTCATTTTCATCTCCTAATTAATAAAATTTATAAATATTTAGTTTATAATTATTAGAAGCCATTTAGAATTAATAAAATATCTTCTGCTCACTCCCTGCTTTTACTAATTTTTTACCTCATAAATATCTTTCCTAAAAACTTTACATACGATATCCCCTTTGTGTAGAAGAACATCAACCTCACGTCCTATACTTACCTCATCTGAATCTCTTACAATTGTATTTTCTGGAATTAGATAACATATGCTATATCCTCTTGATAGTATAGCAAGTGGACTTAATGCATTCAGCTTTTCCGATAAGTTTCTAAAAAAACTCTTTCTTTCATTAAATATAGCAGATATTGCTTTATGCAAATCTCCTGAAAGATAATTCAATTGATTTCTAAGATTTGTGGTTACCCTGGGTAAACTCTCTCTCAATCTATTTACATAACTGAATATCTGATTTAAAAGCTCAGATTTCTCTGGAACAACCAATTCCGCTGCAGCTGATGGAGTTGGTGCTCTCATATCAGCTACAAAATCAGATATTGTAAAATCAGTCTCATGACCAACTGCACTTACAATCGGAATTTTTGATGCAAAAACTGCCCTTGCAACTTCTTCAGTATTAAAAGCCCATAAATCCTCAAGTGAACCTCCACCTCTTGCTAAAATTATTACATCAACATCTTCATATAAATTTAAATTCTCAATCGCATTACAGATTTCATCTGATGCTGTTTCTCCTTCAACACTTGCAGGACTAATTATCAAATGGAAATTCCCAAATCTCCTATTTAAAACATTTATTATGTCATGTAGAACTGCACCACCTAAAGAAGTAACAACACCTATTTTGGAGGGTAAAAAGGGTATTGGCTTTTTATATTTAACATCAAAAAGACCTTCTACTTTTAACTTTTTCTTTAACTGTTCAAATGCTAATAATAGAGCACCC
>JAGMBY010000072.1 GCA_023129485.1 Actinomycetes bacterium
AAAATGCGCTGTGGATTGATCGGTTCCTTCAGTAGCAAAGCAGCAAAGATAAAAATGAAGATACTGCTGGTCTGGTTTAGAGCAGCTGCAGTGGAGGCTTGAGTGAATTTCATCCCAGCTAACCACAAGATAATAGAAAGATAACCTCCAATGAACGAACCCCAGAATGTATAACCCCAGGATTGCACTGAGAATATCGAAGAGACAATTCTGCGCCTTGTCGGTAGAAATAAAAGTATTAATAAAAGTACTATCACACCACCAATAAGTCGAATTTCAGATGCCCATAGTAGAGAAGATCGTTCCAATAGAGGTTTTATCATTACAATGCTCACCGCTACTATCAACATAGAAAGAATTCCGTAAAGAACACCCAGGAGAAGATCGCGTCTACCAATAGCAGCTTCTCTTCTGTTCTTCTGAGTCGCAATCAGTAAGGCAGAGATGATCAGTATTGCGCCAATCACCTGCAGAACTGTAAGTCTTTCATTTAACCATATAATAGACAATCCGATGACAGAAAGGCTGTAGAAGCAACCAACGATAGCTGTCAAGCCTGCCCCCAGTTTGTTTAGACTCATGAAAAACAGAGTGTCCGATATTCCAAAGCCCAACGCTCCGGATAATAGTAATAGCCAGTAGTCTGCGCGGTGAATTCGAGGTGTCAATGTACCGCTAAGTAGCCACAAGGTCGGAAGTAGAAGAACAGATGCCAAAAGAGCTTTAAAGAGGTTCAGCGCAATGGGATGAACTTTCTCTCCGCTCTTTTTGAACAGGATGACTGCAAATGCCCAAGTTAATGCCACAATCAAGGATAAAACTTCACCTAAGTAAGGAATGTTCGTTATCATAGAAGGAATCATTTTAACTTAAATTCTTTCACTTGTGATTCTATTTTTAGCATTTTTTCCTGTTTTAAAGATTTTATTGGTTTATAATCTATTTTTTATCTATTTTTTCTGTATATCTAACAACTTTTTACAAGTTTATGTGTTGAGTTAATTAATCAAAAATTATACTGGTTAATTTTACCATTATAGAATATATTCGCCAAATCACTTTATTTTATGAAGTTATTAGTATTAAAAATGGGAAACTATGTAGTTTTTATTTGACAAATAATGATTATACTATTAAAAATAGTATTTGTAGTATTAAAAATAGGTAGGATTCTTACGATGGTTGATAACTCAAGCGTGAACTCTTCAAGTCTATCTATATATCATATTCAATCAATAGGGTATTTTCTAAAGCATTCATCTCTACATTCTTTGAATAACCTATTCAATCTTTCAGAGGTACTGGAGGGTAAATTACAATCTTCTTCTTTTCCAAGCGCTTCACATGCTCCCCTCCAATCTTTCTTATAAGCATAATATGATTGCTGTAGACACTCTTCTAATAAATATTCATTCCTCTTTCTAATTGCCTCTTCTTTTGCACGCTCTTTTTTTAAAACTTTTATAATTATTTTCTTATCAATTTTCATTTTTTGCTCCATAAGTAAAAACAAATGTAACTAACAACAAAAGATAGTACAACTAAAACTAATCTGATTTCAGAATCTTTAAATAAGAACCAATGAAACTAATTTATTTTAATTCTCTCCTGAGATAATACAAAATGTTCCACACCGCTATGAGTTCCCATAATTATTTACTATGTTCACTCAATATTCTGCTTGATCTTTTCCCACTAAATACCCAAATATTTATACATTTATATTCGTATATTTTCATTTAAATCCTCCTTAATAAAAAATCATTAATAATTAATATAAGCTGATTATTATTGATATAACAAGACAAAAAGGCAAGAGAATAAATCTCTTACCTTCTATTCTAATCATGTTAAATCTATTATTGAAAAAATTAAAGTATGCCTAATAGTAAATCCAATGGGAAGAGTAAAAGTTAAATCTATAATTATATTTTTTCAGCAACTATTAATATGCTTTTTAATCCTGATTCATTATGAAATATGAAATCTTTTCTAATTTCTCTTAATTTCCATTCATACCACGGAAGTTCTTTTGTCCAAACAATTTTAAAACCCGCTTTTTCTAATTCATTTCTATAATCATCCATAGTAAGTGAAAAATGTGCTTCTTTCATCTCCTCTTTCCAATCTTCCTCAGTTGGAGAAAAATATTTGCTCAAAAATTCAACAGCATCTACAATATCCAAAATTACTTTATTCCCAATCTTCTCATAAGTAATTTTTCTGACCTCATATTCATTAGCAAAACGAGAGAATCTGTTATAAGCTTTATTATTTTTAAAAATTAAATCTACTTGTTTAGATTCTGGTTTAAGAAAATCACCAATAAGAAGTCTTCCATTCTTTTTTAATACCTTATAAGCATTTTTAATTGCATTAGTAACTTGCTCTCTTCCTTGATAACTACAAATCTCGTGTAATACTCCAATGAAAATAGATGTATTAAAAGAATTTTCAGGAAATATATCACTACCTACATCTGATAAAAATGTAATTACATTTTTGAGATTTCT
>JAGMBY010000073.1 GCA_023129485.1 Actinomycetes bacterium
TAATTATTTTTAATAATTAAAAATTTAAGCTCTATTTTATAAACCTTTTGTTGATTTTATAATTTCCTTTGCTATCTTTTCAAGTACCTCGTTATATTTCAAAAATTCCATAGTAAAATCTACTCTTCCCTGCGTTTTTGATCGTAGTTCAGTTGCATAGCCAAACATTTGCGATAGAGGTGTATGTGCAGTAACAACTTTTAACCCCATTCTATCTTCCATATCTACTATATTTGCTCTCCTGGTATTTAAATCTGCAATTACATCACCTAAATACTGCTCTGGTAAAATAATCTCCAATTTCATTATTGGTTCAAGTAATACCGGTCTTGCTTCTTCATAAGCTTTCTTAAATGCAATAGCTCCAGCTATCCTGAATGCTAAATTAGTAGAATCCACTTCATGATATGAACCATCAACCAATGTAGCAATTATGTCAACAATAGGATATCCTAAAAGCTGCCCACTCTCCATTGCCTCCTTTACTCCAGTTTCAATACTTGGAATAAATTCCCTTGGAATCCTTCCACCTTTTATTCTGTTTTTAAATGAAAATCCGCTTTCCCCTTGGTTTGGTTCAATTTTTAATTTAACATGACCATACTGACCCCTTCCACCACTCTGTTTAACAAACTTTCCATCTGATACAGCTTCTAAAGTTATAGTTTCCTTATAATTAACTTGAGGTTTGCCTATATTTGCCCCAACTCCAAACTCTCTAAGTAATCTGTCAATTATAATTTCTAAATGTAATTCACCCATTCCAGATATAATAGTTTGACCAGACTCCTCATCTACATTTACTTTAAAAGTTGGGTCTTCATTGGCTAATTTATTAAGAGATAATGAAAGTTTCTCCTGGTCAATTTTTGTTTTTGGCTCTATCGCAACTGAAACAACTGGTTCTGGAAACCTAATTGATTCCAAAATTATTGGATAATTGCAATCGCATAATGTGTCACCTGTAGTTGAATATTTTAAACCAACAACTGCAGCAATATCTCCGGTGGAAACTATTTTTAAATCCTCTCTCATATTGGCATGCATTCTAACAATTCTTCCAAGTCTCTCACTCTTATTCTCATTTGAATTCAGTACAAATTTTCCGGTACTAATCTTTCCAGAATATACTCTAAAATATGAAAGATTCCCCATATAGGGATCTGTTTGAACCTTAAAAATTAATGCAGAAAAAGGTTTACTCTCTAAAGGCAATCGTGATTCTAATTTATTATTTTCTGGATTTTTTCCCCAAACTTCTTCAACTTCAGCTGGCGATGGAAGATAATCTACGACTGCATCAAGTAAAGGTTGGACACCCTTATTTCTAAGTGCTGCACCACATAAAACTGGTACTACTTTTCCATTTATCGTATTTTTTCTTATAACTTCTTTTATTAAAGATGGCGAGATATTCTCAGTTTCAAGATATTTGACCATAAATTCTTCATCAAGCTCAGCCAGTGTTTCTAAGAGTTCGTTGTGTTTTTCAATTGAAATTTCAGTCAAATAAGAGGGAATTTCAACTTCATCCCATTTTGTTCCTGTTTCATCCTTATAAATTAACGCCTTCATGGTAGTTAAATCCACTACTCCTATGAATTCTTCCTCTTTACCTATTGGTACTTGTAAGCTAATAGGATTTGTAAATAGTTTTTCTCTTATCATATTCACAACTTTAAAATAGTCAGTTCCAACTTTATCCATCTTATTAATAAATGCAATTTTCGGTATCTTATATTTATTAGATTGTTTCCATACTGTTTCAGATTGAGGTTCTACACCAGCAACAGAGTCGAATATAACAATAGCTCCATCTAACACCCTCAGTGATCTTTCTACTTCAACAGTAAAGTCCACGTGTCCGGGTGTGTCTATTATATTGATTTGATGATCCTTCCAATAGCACATAGTTGCAGCAGCTTGAATAGTTATCCCCCTTTCCTGTTCCTGTTTCATCCAATCCATAACTGCTGTACCTTCATCAACTTCTCCAATTTTATATGTTTTTTCTGTGTAATATAGAATTCTCTCAGTAGTAGTTGTTTTACCTGCATCAATATGTGCTATTATTCCTATATTTCTAACTCTTTCTAATTGAAATTGCTCCATATTGTTCAACCTTTTTTCAAGTAAATCAATCTTTTTATACATAACATATTACCATCTATAATGAGCAAATGCCTTATTTGCTTCAGCCATTTTATGAGTATTCTCTCTTTTCTTAACAGATAGTCCAATTCCATTTGCTGCATCTAACATCTCATTTGCAAGTTTTAATGACATTCCCTTTTCTTTGCGATCCCTGGCAAAATTTACTAACCATCTAAAAGCCAAGGATTCAGCTCTATGTGAAGGAACCTCTACCGGAACCTGATAAGTAGCTCCTCCGACTCTTCTCGGTCTTACCTCAAGAAAAGGTTTTACATTTTCTAATGCTTTAGTAAATACCTCAATTGGATCTTGGTTTGTTCTTTCTTTTAATATATCTAAAGTTTTATAAACTATATTCTCAGCAAGGCTCTTTTTCCCTTTTAACATTACTTTGTTAATCAGTTTGGTTACAAGTACGTTTCTATATTTATAGTCTGGTGTTAATGGTCTCTTTTTAACTGGACCCTTTCTTGACATAATTCCTCCTACTTTATTCCCCAGGAGTTTTAGCTCCATATTTGGATCTTGCTTTTTTTCTTCCTTCTACTCCAGCACAATCAAGAGTATTCCTTATTACCTTATATCTTATACCTGGAAGATCTTTAACTCGTCCACCTCTTATCAGAACAATTGAGTGTTCTTGAAGATTATGCCCTTCTCCAGGAATATAAGCTGTTACTTCCATTCCATTTGTCAATCTTACTCTTGCAACTTTTCGCAATGCTGAATTAGGTTTTTTGGGTGTTATTGTCCAAACCCTAGTGCAAACCCCTCTTTTTTGAGGATTTCCCTGTAGAGCTGGTTTTTTCTTTTTCTTTTTAATTTTCTTTCTCTTTATTTTAACTAACTGACTTATAGTAGGCAAACTTTAAATACCTCCTGAATATATAAAATTTATATTTAAATACAAAACTTTATGTTAGCATTTATTTAAATTGTTGTCAATTATAAAAATTTTTTTAATTGTATAGTTTTTTTATTATATAAATTCTTTTATTTTAATTTAATAATTATAAAATGTTAAATATTTTGGTAGTGAAAAATATTTATTTCTAAACTTCGGGCTTATAGTCTATACAATTCAAGTATAAATTTTTAATCCACATTTTAAAATGATTTTATTGTAATATCCTCATTAGTAGATAATAGTGGTAACTTCTCTTGTTGAACCGTCTCAGGATATTGTATATCAACTCCTTTATATTTCCCCATTCCAGTTCCAGCTGGAATTAGTTTTCCTATTATTACATTTTCCTTTAACCCTAAAAGTGGGTCTACCCTATATTTTAACGAAGCATCTGTCAAAACTCTTGTTGTTTCCTGAAATGATGCAGCTGATAAGAAACTGTCAGTAGATAATGCAGCTTTTGTTATTCCCATCAATACCTGTCTTGCAGTAGCTGCCTTCTTCTTGTTAGCTATCATTTCATCATTCACTTTTTGAAAAGCAATTCTATTCACCAATAGACCCGGTAAAAAACCGGTATCTCCTGGATTTATTATGGCTACTTTTCTAAACATCTGTCTTACTATTATCTCAATGTGTTTATTATGTATTTCTACACCTTGAGATTTATAAACATTTTGAATCTCAGTTGCGAGATAGGTTTGTGTTGCCTTCACACCACTTACCTTTAAGATATCATGAGGACTTCTGGAACCATCGGTTAATTGCTGTCCTGCGACAACTTCTTCACCTTCATCAACTAATAATCTAGATCTGGGAGAAGTTGAATAATTATATTCTTTTCCTTTTTTATCAGTTACTGTGATTTTAATGTACTTTTCTGTTTCCATAGTACTTACAATGCCACTTATTTCTGAAATTATAGCTTGTCCTTTTGGTTTCCTTGCTTCAAAAAGTTCAACAACTCTGGGTAAACCAGCAGTTATATCCATGGCTTCATAAGCTTTCTCATGTTTACGAGCGTATTTTTTTCTCTTAGCAGTTTGTATCACTTTTGCAATTATATCTCTCTCTTTAACATCGACTTTAGTTATTATCTCTATTTTTTCACCTCTGTGCATCATTACATCTACTAAATTACCATCTTCCATTTCTATTTGTAACATTAATCTTGCAGAAAGATGATCTATATTCTTAGAGAAAAATTCCTCTTCTTTAGCTCTCTTTGATTTTAAATCCCTTTTAGTCATCTCTAACCTACTTAAAACACCTTTGGGTATTATCAATTTACCATCAACAGGCGCCCTTATTGGTTTTTGAATATATGTACTCGCTACACCACCAGTATGAAAAGTGCGCATTGTTAATTGTGTTCCCGGTTCACCAATAGATTGAGCAGCAATTATTCCAACAGCTTCACCAATTTCTACTAATTTTCCAGTTGCCAAATCTTCACCATAACACATTCTACAAACTCCATGTTCAACCTTGCAATTTAATACAGATCTAACATTTACCATTTCTACATTAGATTCTATTAATCTTTTAATATGATCTTGCGTAACTAACTCCCTAGATTCCATAATTATTTCCCCTGTTGAAGGGTCAGCAACTGTTTTGGTACATATTCTACCTAATAAACTTGGATTTGGTTCTCCCTCTAATGTAAGAACATATACATCTATACCATCCTTAGCACCACAATCATGTTCTCTAACAATAACATCCTGGGCTACATCAACTAATCTTCTTGTTAAATATCCAGAATCAGCTGTTCGAAGTGCAGTATCAGCTAAACCTTGCCTAGCTCCATGTGTAGATAAGAAGTATTCAAGAACCGAAAGCCCCTCTCTAAAATTTGATTTGATTGGTTTATCAATAATCTCTCCTTTAGCATCTGCTACAAGACCCCTCATACCTGCTAACTGCCTTAACTGCTTAACATTGCCTCTAGCACCTGAATTTGCCATCATATAAACTGGATTAAACTTATCAAAATTTCTTTCCATCTCCTCACCAACTTCCTCTGTTGTTTTGGACCACTGTTGAATAACCCTATGAAGTCTTTCATCATTTGTTATCAAGCCTTTTTTGAAACTTGAGTTTATCTTTTCAACAATCTCTTCACTTTCCTTTAGAATTTTGGCTTTTGTTTTTGGAATTTGAAAATCATTTATTCCTATGCTTATTCCTTCTTCAGTTGCATGTGAGAATCCAAGTTTCTTCATCTCATCTAAAATTTCCATAACCAAATCATTCGAATATTTATCAATCATTTCAGTTACAATTGTTGATAATTCCTTCTTATCAACTGGAGAATTTATATATGTATAATCATCAGGTAGTATAGAATTAAATATCACCCTTCCCAACGTTGTTTTTCTCATCTTATTTCTGAAATCTATTCTAATTGGAGCATGTAGTGATAATTTTCCAAACTCATGTGCAAGCAGAGCCTCATCTAAATTGCTGTAGAAATTACCTTCTCCTATTTGATCTTTCATCTCTGATGTTAAATGGTATATTCCTAAAACCATATCTCTAGTTGGTGCAACAAGTGGCTTACCCTGTGCTGGAGATAGAAGGTTGTTGTTTGATATAATGAGAATTCTCGACTCGGCTTGAGCTTCCTCAGAAAGGGGAACATGTATAGCCATTTGATCACCATCAAAATCAGCATTAAAAGCAGTACAAACTAAAGGATGAATCTGAATTGCTTTTCCATCCACAAGTACTGGTATAAATGCTTGTATTCCCAAACGGTGCAGAGTTGGGGCTCTATTAAGTAATACTGGATGATCTTCTACTACTTTTTCAAGCACATCCCAGACGACTGGTTTTCCTTTCTCTACCATTCTTTTAGCGCTTTTTATATTTTGAGTATGACCTTCTTCCACAAGCACCTTCATTATAAAAGGTTTAAACAGTTCCAAAGCCATAACTTTTGGAACTCCACATTGATTTAATTTTAATTTTGGATTGATAACTATTACTGAACGACCAGAATAATCAACTCTCCTACCCAATAGATTTTGCCTAAATCTACCTTGTTTTCCCTTAAGCATGTCTGAAAGGGACTTCAATGGACGATTTCCAGGACCTACTACAGGTCTTCCCCTCCTTCCATTATCAAAAAGTGCATCAACAGCTTCCTGTAGCATCCTTTTTTCGTTATTAATTATTATTTCTGGTGCTCCAATATTTAAAAGCTTCTTCAATCTATTATTTCTATTTATAACTCTTCGATATAAGTCATTGAGATCAGATGTTGCAAATCTTCCACCATCTAATTGAACCATTGGTCTTAAATCTGGAGGAATAACAGGTATCACCTCTAATATAATATCCTCAGTGTGATTTTCTGTATCATTAAAAGCAGCAACTACTCTTAACCTTTTTATTGCACGACTTGCCTTTTGCCCCCTTGATTCTTTTATTATTTCTCTTAACTTTTTAGCCTCATAAGAACAATCTAATTTATGGAGCATTTCCCTCATTGCTTCAGCTCCCATACCACCTGAAAAATAGTCCCCATACATTTGTTTTATCTCCCTAAAAACTCTTTCATCATTAATTAGCTGCTTTTCCTCTAATTTTAAGAACGTTTCATATGCTTGTCCTGCTATTTCTATCTGTTCTTGAGTATATTGATAGTCTTCCTCAATATTTTTATTTATCTCTTTCTCTAATTTTTTAAATTCTTCTCTCTCCTCATCAGTCAAGCTATCCAGACCTTCTCTCCCCTCAGGAAATCTATCAGTTATTATCGATCTCAGATCCTCAACTCTCTCTTTGTGATCCTCCATTAGCTGAGTTTTTCTCATCTCTAAAATATTTTTTATATCCTCTTCTTCCACCAGCTTTCTTTCCTTATCAATAGAAGTAATGATATAGGAAGCAAAATAAATAACCTTCTCTAGATCTTTTGGCGACATGTCAAGCAAATAACCCATTCTTGATGGAATACCTTTAAAAAACCATATGTGTGCAACAGGTGATGCAAGCTCTATATGTCCCATTCTTTCCCTTCTAACCTTTGACCTGGTAACTTCAACTCCACATCTTTCACAAATTATCCCCTTAAATCTTATCCTTTTGTACTTACCACAATAACATTCCCAATCTTTTGATGGTCCAAAGATCTTCTCACAGAAAAGTCCATCTTTCACTGGTTTTAGTGTGCGATAATTTATGGTCTCAGGTTTCTTTACTTCACCGTTTGACCATGATCTTATCTGTTCTGGAGAAGCTATTCCAATTCTAATTGCATCAAAAAAATTGGTGCTTATCAAAAATTTACCTCCTATATTTTAGAAAGTTTTGTATCTTCTAATTTGTTTAATATTTCCTTTTCTTCCTTTTGTATGGATATTCCTAATTCTTCAATTGTTTTGAACATATCCTCATCAACATCTTTAAACTCTATTTTCTCCCCTTTATCGGATAAGACTTCAACATTTAATCCTAAACTTTTAATCTCTTTTACAAGTACCTTAAAAGACTCTGGCACACCTGGTGTTTCAATTAATTCACCTTTAACTATTGCTTCATATGCTTTTACTCTTCCAAAAACATCGTCAGATTTTATAGTTAACATTTCCTGAAGAGTATGTGCAGCACCATAAGCTTCAAGAGCCCATACTTCCATCTCGCCAAATCTTTGCCCTCCAAATTGAGCTTTTCCCCCTAATGGCTGTTGGGTCACTAAAGAATAAGGACCTGTTGATCGAGCATGAACTTTATCATCTACTAGATGGAGCAATTTCATTATATACATATATCCTACTGTAACTGTTTGTTTAAATCTTTTGCCAGTTCTTCCATCATATAACCAAGTTTTTCCGTTCATGGGTAAGTGTGCTTTTTCAAGAGTCTTTTTTATATCATCTTCTGTAGCACCCTTAAAGATTGGATTTGATATATAAACTGATCCATCCCCAGATCTTTTTACATTATCAGTATCCCATCCTACTTTAGCAGCCCATCCTAAATGTGTTTCCAGTATCTGCCCAACATTCATTCTTGATGGAACACCTAATGGATTCAGAACAACATCAATAGGAGTTCCATCTTCCATATATGGCATATCTTCTTCGGGAAGTATTATTGATATAACCCCTTTATTTCCATGCCTTCCCGATAACTTATCTCCAACAGATATCTTCCTCTTTTGTGCAATATATACTCTTACTAATTGATTCACACCTGGAGCAAGTTCATGTCCCTCTTCTCTTGAGAAAACCTGTACATCTATCACTTTTCCTTCTTCTCCATGTGGAATAATCAAAGATGTATCCCTTACTTCCTTAGCTTTTTCACCAAATATGGCGCGCAGTAGTTTCTCTTCTGCTGTAAGCTCAGTTTCTCCTTTAGGTGTAACCTTCCCTACTAAAATATTTCCCGCTTTAACTTCAGCTCCTACTCTAATTATTCCCCTCTCATCCAAATTTTTTAAGGTTTCCTCACCCACATTTGGAATATCCCTGGTTATTTCTTCCGGACCTAATTTGGTATTTCTTGCTTCAATTTCATGTTTTTCTATATGAATGGACGACAAGATATCTTCTTTAACTAGTCTTTCACTAATGACTATTGCATCCTCGTAGTTATATCCTTCCCAAGGTAAAAATGCTACTAATAAATTTTTACCCAATGATAATTCCCCACAACAAGTAGCTGGTCCATCAGCTATTGTCATGTTCTTTTTTACTTTGTTTCCCACATAAACCAAGAGTTTCTGATTAATGCAAGTTCCCTGATTTGATCTTTTAAATTTACGTAATTTATGCTTAAATTTTCCAATGTTCTTATAATCTATCTCTATATGATCTGCACATACTTTAGTAACAGTTCCACTTTCTTTTGCAAGTACAACATCACCAGAATCAACTGCAGCTTTATACTCTATACCAGTTCCTATTAAAGGTGCTTCTGTCTTAATTAATGGTACTGCTTGTCTTTGCATATTAGAACCCATTAGTGCACGTGGAGCATCATCGTGTTCCAAAAATGGAATTAGAGAAGTAGAAACAGAAAATATCTGTCTTGGAGATATATCCATATAATCAACATTCTTAGAAGGAACAATTTCAACTTCACCTCTAATTCTTGCTACTAAATCTTTCTTTCTAAACTTTCCCTTCTTGTCTATAGGGGTATTATGTTGAGCAATTAAAAATTCCTCCTCTAAATCTGCATCTAAATACTCTATTTTATCTGTTACCTTATTATTTTTCACCTTCCTATATGGTGTTTCAATAAACCCCATATCATTTACCCTTGCATATGTCGCCAAGGAACCAATAAGACCTATATTTGGACCTTCCGGTGTTTCTATTGGACACATTCTTCCATAATGAGATGAATGTACATCCCTGACCTCAAATCCAGCTCTCTTCCTGCTTAAACCACCTGGTCCAACTGCAGTTAATCTCCTTTTGTGTACTAATTCAGCTAATGGATTTGTTTGATCTAAAAATTGAGATAATTGGCTGGTACCAAAAAATTGTTTGAGAACAGCAACCATCGGTCTTATATTAATTAATGATTGAGGTGTTATATTTGCTACATCCTGAGTTGTCATTCTCTGTCTAACGACCTTCTCAATTCTTGAGAATCCTATTCTCAGCTGATTTTGAATTAGTTCACCAACAGTTCTTATTCTACGATTGCCAAAATGGTCTATATCATCAATTTCACCAATACCTTGATTTAGCTGAATCATATACCTGACAACTGCTAAAATATCTTCTTCTGAAAGAGTGAATTTATCATAAGCTTCATCTAAATGCAATTTTTTATTTAATTTATATCTTCCAACATCTCCTAAGTTATATCTTTTAGGATTATAAAATAAGTTACTTATAAGATTCTCTGCACTATCTAAAGTCGGCGGTTCTCCAGGTCTCATCTTTTTATATACTTCTATTAATGCTTGTTCACGTGACTCTGTTGGGTCTTTCTCTAAAGTTTTTTCGATTTCCTTTAAGTTTCCAAACAATTCCTTTATCTTTTCATCATCCCCAAATCCAAGTGCTTTTAAAAAGGTTGTTACTGGAAATTTTCTTTTTCTATCAATTCTTACAAATAGAACACCACTCTTGTTGAAAGCCATTTCCAACCATGCTCCCCTTGTTGGAATGAGTTTACACGTGTATAATGATTGATCAGTTTCTCTATCAATTTCTCTATCGTAATAGACACCTGGAGACCTAACCAGCTGACTAACAATTACTCTTTCAGTACCATTTACTATAAAAGTTCCCTTTTCAGTCATGAGAGGGAAATCTCCTAAGAAAACTGCTTGTTCTTTTATCTCACCTGTTTCCTTATTCTTAAATTTTGCACGAACCCATAAAGGCATACTATAAGTTAGATCTCTCTCTTTACAAACATATGGTTCAAATTTTATATTAGCATACCTTTTGCATTTTGGAGCTGGACATTCAAGAAGAACCGCAGAAGATGATTTTTTACTTTTCTTTCCCAGCTCATGAAGATGATAATCTCCAAATTCAAGTTGAAGAGTTTTTGTAAAATCCTCAATAGGAGATATATCATCAAGTACTTCACTTATTCCTTTTTTTAATAACTGCTCAAAAGATTTCTTCTGAATATCAAGAAGATGAGATTCAGAAATAATCTCTTCGGGAGATGAATAATTAAATCTCTCTATTTTTTTATACTTTTTTTTAGACAAAAAAAATCACTCCCTCCTGAAAAGGAATAATTTTAAGAAAATTAATATTTTAAGAATTAAATGTTTAAATATTAATTAGAATATTATTTTTATTTATGTAAATATTATACAATATTTTAGTATTTATATAAACTCTCATTATACTATTAATTATTTAAAATAATCAAGTAATTTTTGATTTTTTAAATAATCGAAATTATTTTATTTCAACAGTTGCACCAACATCCTCTAATTTCTTCTTTGCACTCTCAGCTTCCTCTTTGCTAATACCCTTTAATACCACTTCTGGAGCATTATCCACTACAGCTTTTGCTTCTTTAAGACCTAACCTTGTTAATGTTCTTACCTCTTTTATAACCTGAATTTTCTTTTCTCCAATGTTAGTCAATACGACATCAAACTCTGTTTTTTCCTCTTCCTTCTTAACTTCTTCTTTGGTTGTAGATGCTGCTATAGTAACAGGAGTTGCTGCTACAACTCCAAATCTCTCCTCCAAAGTATCAACAAGTTCTGCAAGCTCTTTTACAGTCATATTTTCAACTGCTTCTATAATCTCCTTAGCACTTATTTTTTTCTTTTCTTTAGTAACTTTTTTAGTAGCAGTTTCTTTTGTGATTTTTTTCTTTTTAGTCTTTGTTTTTTTCTTTTCAGTCATTTAGCCTCCTATTTTTAACTCAAAAATATTATTTTTTTTAATTAAAATTCACTGCTTCATTAAATTTAGATTTTACCAATAGATTCACGAGTTACTTTCATGGGTATTTTTCATCAAGAAATTATACTCAAAGCTAAAAAATATTTTATTCTATTTCTCTGATTTTTTAATATTACTTAATATATTTATTAAATTTACCAAAGGATCTCTTAATACATGCACGAATCTATATAGTGGATAAGAAAGATACCTAATAAAACTTGCAATTAGTTCCTCCCTGGAAGGCAAACTTGCTAAATAAACCATCTCATCGTGTCCATAAATTTCACCTTCTACATATCCAGCTTTAATTGTCAAATTCTTGCCATTTATATTAAATGATTTTAATATTTTTGCTGCCATAATTGGTTCTGAGTAACTGAATGCAGCACTTGTTGGTCCCACAAGATATCCTTCTAATCCCTTTATTTTAGCTTTATCTAATGCTATCTTTGCTAATGTGTTTTTTATTATTCTAAATTCTATATCAGATTCTCTAAACTTCGCTCTTAACTCATTCATTTCTTTAACTGAAAATCCACTATAATCTGCAAATACAACACTTTTTGCCTTTGAAAATCTTTCAAAAAGTTGTCTAGTTATCTCCTTTTTTTTAGAAGTTACCAAATTCCCTCCATTTTTAATTAATCTTAAAGTCTAATTTTAAAATCTTTTTCAAGATCAAAAATACTATTTTATAATTATGACAAATTAATATATAGATTTAATTCCAATTCTTAATTTTGTGCTATACTTTTGAAGACATTTTCAAAGCTTGTCCTTGACCCTCGAGTGCAACGAAGGGGAAGGGCCTGTTCTCGAGTAAATTCCCTTTGTTCAGATCTTGCCCTTGAGCACAGCGAAGGGAAAAAACATACCCAAAGCTTTAAAGAATTAATATATTTTATGTTTGTATTTACTCCTCTATGAGGTCTCTTACTATTGATGTATCAACCGACACTGAGGGACCCATAGATGATGAAAAATGTATACTTCTTAAATATTTACCCTTAGCTGCTGATGGTTTTGCTTTCATTATTTCATAAATTAATATAGCATAATTTTCAACAAGTTCTTTTACTGAAAATGAGACTTTACCCAATATAAGATGAACTATTGCGTATTTATCCGTTCTATATTCAACTTTTCCTTTTTTTGCATCTTGTATGGCTTTACCAACTTCAAAAGTAACTGTACCTGTTTTTGGATTGGGCATTAGACCTCTTGGACCAAGAATTTTTCCCAATCTTCCTACCACTCTCATCATATCTGGTGTTGCAATAGCAACATCAAAATCTAAAAAACCATCCTTTATCTTTTCTGCTAAATCCTCTCCACCTACAATCTCTGCTCCAGCTTTCTCAGCCTCTTTTACTTTTTCACCTTTTGCAAAAACTAAAACCTTTGGAATTTTTCCAGTTCCATGAGGTAGAATCACGGTCCCTCTAACTTGCTGATCAGCCTTTTTTGGGTCTATTGCCAATCTTATTGCAACTTCAACAGCTTCATCAAAATTAGCATTTGAAATTTCCTTTATCAAGCTTAATGCTTCCCAAGGTGAATATAATTTATTTTTATCTATCTTTTCTAAAATACTTCTATATCTCTTTCCTCTTTTCAAAAATTTTCTCCTTTACCTTATTAATCTATTACTTCCAATCCCATATTCTTTGCAGTTCCTTCTATAATCTTCATTGCAGATTCTATATCTACTGCGTTTAAATCCTTCATTTTTAACTCAGCTATTTCTCTTATTTTTCTTTTTGGAACTTTGCCAACTTTTTTACGATTTGGTTCTTCAGAGCCCTTTTCTATGTTTGCTGCTTTTTTTAATAGAACAGCAGCTGGAGGAGTCTTTGTAATAAAAATAAAAGATCTGTCCTGATAAACAGTTATAATAACTGGAATTATCATACCCTCTTGATTCTCTGTCATATTATTAAAAGCCTGACAGAATTGCATTATATTAACACCATGCTGTCCCAATGCAGGACCAACAGGTGGAGCAGGATTAGCCTGACCTGCGGGTATTTGTAATTTTATCTTTCCTATAATTTTCTTAGCCATAAACTTTCCTTTTTAATAACTATCTTTTATCATTTTGGAACATGTACCTTTAATATATATCTAATATATTATTTAAGGTATATTATTATTTAGTTTATTTTAAAATGCTTTATTTTTAAAAATTTAAATTCTGTTTATTGCTTTGCATTATATTTCCGATGACATTGTTAGGCAAGGAAATATACTTAAAGTTATATTTTTTCTACTTGATCAAAGCTTAACTCAACAGGTGTTTGCCTTCCAAATATCAAAACCAAAACTCTCAATCTTCCCTGATCAATATTTATCTCACTTATAGTCCCGTCAAAATTGGCAAATGGACCTGACTTTACCTTAATTGGCTCACCAACTTCAAAATGTGTACGTGCTCTTGGTTTCTTTACCTCTGTTCTTCTTCTTATTTTACGGACCTCCATTGGAGAAAGTGATGTTGGTTCTGAATCTGAGCCAATAAATCCAGTAACTCCAGGAGTATTTCTAACAACATACCAGGAGTCATCATCTAATATCATTTTTACTAAAATATATCCTGGGAAAATTCTCTTCCTATTTACTTTCTTTTTCCCAGCATCAAGTTCCATAACCTCTTCTTCAGGGATAAATATTTCAAATATTCTATCTTCCATCTCCATTGATTGGATTCTCTGCTTTAGATTATCCTTGACTTTTTTTTCATAACCAGCATATGAATGTATAACATACCATTTTGGTTCCAATTTACATACCACCTTTTAAGGTTTTATTTTTTGTAAAAATATAATTAATTGTGTGAATAAGAAATCACATATACCTATAAAAAGTACAAAGATTAAGATAGTAGTAAGCGTAGTCAATGTATACGATATTAGAGAACTCCTGCTTGGCCAAGAAACCTTCTTTAATTCAAGCCAGACATTTTTAAAATATTTTGTAACCCTTTCCCAGATAGGTTTCTTTTTTTCAATTTTCCTCTTCCTAGGTTTCCCTTTTTTTGGTTTCTTTTTGTAGCTCTTGACTTTTGCTTTTTCCTTTGCTTCTTTTGTTTCTAATTTTCTTAATCTTCTTGAGATTTTCCTTTTTCCCATTTATTTAACCTTTAAAATATTTTTTAAATTGAGTATTTAACATAAAAAGCTTTATTTAAATTATTAATTAAATCACATAATAATATTTTTGAAAATTAAGTTTAATTTATATCATTTTTACATACTTTCACAGTTATTTTAACCAAAGAAAGCATATCTAAAGCCCTTCAATTTTGAAAATAATTAATTGGCAGGGCTGGAGGGATTCGAACCCCCAACAACCGGTTTTGGAGACCGGTGCTCTACCAGTTGGAGCTACAGCCCTGCGATTATTTAGCTTAAATTTATTTTATCTTGTCTCCTTATGTATTGTATGTTTTTTACACCACTTACAGTATTTTTTTAGCTGTAATCTCTCAGGATTATTAGTTTTGTTTTTCGTAGTTGTATAATTTCTACGCTTACACTCAGTGCAAGCAAGTGTGATAATCTGTTTCAATATACCCTCTCTATAATTTTAGCAAATCTTAAACAAATCAAAAAATA
>JAGMBY010000074.1 GCA_023129485.1 Actinomycetes bacterium
AAGATGATATCTGCTAAATTTAATTTTTTTACATTATCACAAGATTCCTTAGAGCGAGATAGGGATATTAATAAACCCTCATTTCCTACTATCTTCTTTGCCTGGGCTAAACATAGCATTCCAGATTTACCCCCTCCACCTAAAACAAATACTATGTCACCCTTTTTTGCTAACCTTGCTACTTGAGCTGGTGCTCCACATACATCTAAAACTGCCAGAGATAAAAATTCTGGTAAATCAGTGGGTAGTTTTGCATATATTCCACTTTCAAACAGAATAGCTTTTCCTTCAATTTCAACCTGTTCAACATCTAATTTTACTTTTTTTATTTTTCTTATACTTAATGGAGTTAATGTTAAGGAAACTAAGGTTGCTATCTTATCACCTACATTAATATCTATTTTTCCTATTAAATCTGAGCCAATCTTTTCAACTTTTCCAATTAATATTCCACCAGAATTAGTAACTGGATTATGCATCTTTCCTCTTTTTTTCACTATATCTAATATCGCAGAAGCTATTCTTTCTTCACTATTTTTATATTCTTTCTTCAATTGAATAAAACTGGCTGAATCAATGTTTAAAGCTTCTACATTAATGAGTATTTCGTTATCATAGATCTCTGGTGAATTGTCAAGTTTCCAAGCGGTTTGTGGTAAGACACCTTTTGGCTCTAAAACTCTGTGGCTACCAAACTGACATTTTTTCATTCTAAATTTCCTAATTATATTAATTTTTAATTATATAAATTTTAGTTCTTAATTATAATAATACTTCTAAATTTCTTCTTCCTCGCTTTTTAGCCATTTAGGTTTTACTTCCTCATCCTTTTTTCTATAATAAGTAATCCTACCTGGCCATATACTAACACCTTTTGATGTCATAAGCTTGGTCGGACCTTGATCAGGAGCAAAAATTCTTTTAGATTCATAGTATGGTGCTTCCTTCCCTACTAACTTTTCAGGTTCTCTATATATTGATATTGTCCCTTGATAGTTTCTCAATACCACCTTTCCATCTCCCTCAGATATTAAATACTGAGGAGATATGGAAATTTTACCACCTCCACCTGGGGCATCAATTACATATGTGGGTATCGCTAATCCTGAAATATGTCCTCTCAATGCTTCCATTATCTCAATCCCCTTATCAACTTTTGTTCTAAAATGTTCTATTCCTTCTGACAAATCACACTGGTATATGTAATAAGGTCTTACTCTGGCTTGCATAAGATCAAGACAGAGATTCTTCATTATGGATATATTATCGTTTACACCTCTAAGTAATACAGTCTGATTTCCAACAGGAATTCCTGAATCAACAAGTTTAGAAAGTGCATATATTGAATCGTCTGTAAATTCTTTAGGATGGTTGAAATGGGTATTGAGATAAATGGGATTATATTTTCTTAACATATTACAAAGTTCATCTGTTATCCTATATGGTAAGGTGCAAGGAAGGCGTGAGCCAATTCTTATAATCTCTACATGATCTATTTTTCTCAATTTAATTAATACTTCTTCCAATCTTTCATCAGATATTGTTAGAGGATCACCTCCAGATAATAAAACATCTCTAACTGCAGGGGTGTTACTAATATAATCCATAGCTACATCCATCTCCCTGTCAGTTGCTACTTTATCAGTCTTACCTGCATATCTTCTCCTTGTACAATGCCTGCAATATGACCCACACACATCTGTAATTAAAAAGAGAACTCTGTCAGGATATCTATGTGTAATACGAGGAACTGGGGAATCTCTATCTTCCGCTAAGGGATCTATCATATCTGTTGGAGATGGAATTAGTTCTAAAGGTGATGGAATAGCCTGTTTTCTAACTGGACATTCTGGGTTATGTGGATCCATTAACATAGCATAATATGGAGTTATAGCCATTCTGAACTTTTTTAAAGATGCATTTATACCCTCTATTTCCTCATGGGTAAGCTCAACTATATCCATCAGTTGATCAACAGATTTGATACGATTTTGCATCTGCCACTTCCAATCCCTCCATTGTTCCATTGTTATGTTTTCCCATCTTTTTATCTCTTTATAATCTCTCATACTCACCTCTGTCTAAATTTTTAATTATTTACTTTTGTTCCAATATTGAAATATTTTTAATTTGCTAAAAAAGTTTTTAAAATCTCTAAAAACCTCCTATTAATTTATTTTTATTACTATTACAATAATACAACATTAAATCTAATCTTTTTATCTATCTATAGTTAGTAATATATTCAACTCTATTAATCTTTTTTTAAAAATAGGAAAGGAAATAAGTTTGATTATAAAAACTCATTTCCCTAAATATTAAGTTAAATACTCCTTGATTATGATAAAGAAAGAGTTCTTGCAATTATGCTTTTTCTTTAGCTAAATCGTATCCTAACTGAAGAGCTTTTTTGTCCAGCTTAATTATAGCTTCACCTTTACCTTTGAGAACATCTTTCAAACTATCTTTTAAAGTTTTTAGATTGATTATTTCATTTCTTCCAATTAATGCTCCTAATGCTACCATGTTTGCTGCCATTTTATTACCAAGTTCTGTGGCTTTATCAGTTGCTGCAATTTTAAATACATCTGCTCCTTCTGGATATTTTTTTAAATCTTTATCAACAAGTGAAGTGTTTATAATCAAGGTTCCACCTTTCCTCATCCTGGGAACAAATTTTTCTAACGAAGGGAGATTCATTGATATAACTAAATTTGGATTGTCTACTATAGGAGATGCTATTTCTTCATCTGAAATTACAACTGAGCAATTGGCAGTCCCACCCCTTATTTCAGGACCATATGATGGCATCCAGGTTACATTTTTCCCTTCCTTCATTGCAGCATATGATAACAATTGACCTATAAGCAAAACCCCTTGTCCACCAAATCCAGCAAATATTGCTTCATGCATCATTTTTCCAATCTCACCTTCCTTAAATTTTGTTTCAAAATCAAATTTTATGTCCCATGTCAAGACCTAACCCCTTCAACTTATTTCAACATCTTTGAATTTTTTTAAAGGAAAAGTCTTTGACATAACTTCATCAACCCATCTTACTGAATCAATAGATCCCATACGCCAGTTCATTGGACATTGTGAAAGTACTTCTACTAATGAGAATCCCTTTTTTGCAAGTTGAACCTCAAATGCATGTCTTATGGCTCTTTTAGCTTTCATGACATTTTTTGGTGAACTAACACTGACTCTTTCTAAATAAGCTACTCCATCTAAAGATGACAAAAGTTCACATACTCTAAGTGGAAATCCAGCTATATTAGCATTTCTTCCATAAGGAGATGTTGTTGTTTTCTGTTTTAAAAGTGTTGTTGGAGCCATTTGTCCACCTGTCATTCCATATACCGCATTATTTATAAATATAACTGTTATATTTTCTCCTCTGTTTGCTGCATGTACTATTTCTGCTGTCCCTATAGAGGCTAAATCGCCATCACCCTGATATGTAAAAACAACTTTGTCCGGTTGAGCCCTTTTTATTCCAGTCGCTGCTGCGGGAGCTCTTCCATGTGGTACTTCTTGAAAATCAACATTTAAATAATTATAAATTAAAACTGAACACCCTATGGGCGCAATACCTATAGTCTTTTCCCTAATTTCCAACCTATCTATTGCATCAGCAACCAATCTGTGAACTATTCCATGTCCGCAACCTGGACAGTAATGGGTTACAACATCTTCTAAAGTTTTTATTTCTTTATCCTTCTTAATTTCTTCCACTTACATCACCTCCTTTAATATATTCTCAGCTTTCCCAATTATTTCATCAACTACTAGCATTACACCACCTGTTCTTCCATAAAATCCAACTGGAACTATACCTTCAACTGACAATTTAACATCCTCTATCATCTGTCCTAAACTCATCTCAACTACCAAAATTCCCTTTGCTCTTCCATTTTCAACTGCTTTTTTTAGCTGATTGTATGGAAATGGATAAAGTGTAAGAGGTCTGAAAATTCCGAGTGAAATACCCCTTTCTTTAGCAACTGCAACAGCCTTTTTAGAAACTCGGGCTGCAGTTCCATATGCAACTAAAAGTAAATCGCAATCTTTGGTATTTATTTCTTCCCATCTGATTTCTTTTTCTTGCATTCTTTTATACTTTTTCTGAAGATGTAGATTGTGATTTTCCAATTTTTCTGGGTCAAGAAATAGGGATTTAAGAATGATTTTCTTCCTACCTTTTGCTCCAGTAGTAGCCCACTTTTTTGGTGGTAGTTTTGATATGTCCACTTCGGGTGGAAATTCTATGGGTTCCATCATCTGACCTATTACTCCATCTGCTAATATGATAACAGGATTTCTATAATTATCTGCCAAATCAAAGGCTAAAAACACGACTTCCACAAGTTCCTGTAATGTTGAGGGTCCTAAAACAATACAGTAATAATCTCCGTGACCCCCTCCTTTTGTAGCTTGGAAATAATCTGACTGCGCTGGTAGAATTCCACCTAAACCTGGTCCACCTCTCATCACATTTACAATCACACAAGGAATTTCAACACCTGCTAAATATGAAATCCCCTCCTGCATTAAGCTTATTCCTGGACTTGAAGTTGTTGTCATTACTCTAACACCTGAGCCACCTGCTCCAAATACCATGTTTATTGCTGCAATCTCACTCTCTGCCTGTATAAATACCCCACCAATTTCTGGCATTCTTCTTGACATATATTCTGGTATTTCGTTTTGTGGTGTTATTGGATATCCAAAATAATATCTACACCCAGCTCTAATTGCTGCTTCCGCTATCGCTTCATTCCCCTTAAATAGTAATTTTTTTCCCATAATTTTCTCCTTACTGTTTAAAAACCTTAATAGCTGAATCTGGACAAATAAGTTCACAAAATTTACAGGCTTTACAATTAGAAATATCTATAATTTTAATTGGGTAATAACCCAATGAATTTAATTCTGATGAGAATTCCAAAACACCCTCGGGACAAAATTCAATACAGAGACCACATCCTTTACATTTGTCTTTTTTATTTTCAAATCTTACCAAATCAACACCCCTTCAATTTTAAGCCTTTACTTATGAATTTATAAAATATAAAATTAATTAAAATTATATTTATATATGTACTATCTAAGCTTGGTATTTACAGTTTACTATTTATAAAATATAAATATGAATTAATTTATATTTGTTGTCATTCTGAACGAAGCGATAGCGAAGTGAAGAATCTCCTTTTAAAAAGATAAATATAAT
>JAGMBY010000075.1 GCA_023129485.1 Actinomycetes bacterium
ATGTCTTAAAATTAGATTCTTACCAAAAATTGTACCTTTTCCAACTCTTTTGAAAAGTGCTGGGTAAAAGGTTTTTCTTAAAAAAAGTCCTAATGCTCCTGGAATCTGATCAAATAGGGTAGTTATGATTTCGTATTTAATTAAATAAAAAAGATTTTTATTTCCTATAAATATATCCTTATATTTTGCAAAATCGCTCACATAATACCTCTAATCTTATATTTTTTTAATTATTCACATTCTAACATGTCTCATAAAATATTAGACTAATCATACGATTGTTTTTTGTTTTTATGTTTAAAATTTTTTGGTTTATCACTTCTTATAAAAAAATAGATTATACTACCAATTAATCCTAACAATATTACTTTTGCTCTTAACAATAATGCTACTAATGCTGAAATAGAACTCAAAACCCCCACTAAAGAGAACAAATATACAATTGCATTTTCAAATAAACCCAATCCCGCAGATGTTATAGGAGCAGATAGTACAATTAATAGAATTATTGGAACTATTATAAAAACATCTAAAAAATTTGGTTTATAGTTGAAGGTTAGAAATGAGAAATAAACATTAAATATAGCCAATAAGTTATATATAATTGAGTAAATAAAGGAGTAAAAAAGTGCTCTTTTTTCATATTTATATCTATTTATTGCAGTTGTCCATTCATCAAGCTTTGTAAATATTTTTTTCAAGAGATTAATTTTTATAATGTTCTTAATAAAATTTAATATTTTTGGACTAAAAATCATCCATATAAAAATAATTAGAATAAAAATTATGCAAATAATAATTAAAAGGACTGTTGGATTTTTTAAAAAAAGCTGAAATTTTAGAAATATTGAGAAGATTGCAAACATCATTAAAGCAATTACTCCCATAATTCTTTCCATGAACACCGCTGCTAAAGAATCTGGTGTATTTTTTGTTTGCTTTGCAGTTTCATAGATTCTGACAAAATCACCTCCTAAAAAACCGATGGGTATTATGTTATTGAAGAAATACCCAACTAAATAAAGTCCTATCAATTTAGAAAGTGAAATATTTAGATTTTTACTTTTTAGTAACAACTGCCATTTAAGACAACTAACCAAAATTAGTGGAAAAGCTATGAAAATTACTATTAGAAGATAAAAATAGTTAATATTTTTAAAGGATTTTGAAATTTCTGGCCATTCAGGTGCAATAATAGATACAATAAAATATGTCAAAAGTATCAAACTAACTACTAACTTAAGTGAGTTAATTATTCTTTTTCTGTTTATCTTGTTTTTATCAATCATTTTTATATTTTATAAGCTGTCATTTATTTGTGTTTGAAAAAATAATTTAGATTAGACACTTTTAGATGTATATATTATAATCTAAACTCTTATATTTTCTAAAATTTTGTATCTTTAATAAAATTTCAAAATTTTTTGTAAAATTGAAATTTAAAAAGGGAACTGTTAATCTTTATCAAGAGTCTAATAATAGAATAATTGAAATATTTCGGAGGTTTTATCAAAAATTCCGCAAAAAATATTAAAAAGTGCTTATTTAAGCAATGGAAGATATAAAAAAAGAGAATAAAAACAAAGTAAATATAAAAAAAGAAGTTAAAAATAGAATAAGTATAAAGAAAATATCACTTAGATTTTTTGAATTTACTTTAGGTATTTTAATATTAGTAATTTTATTTAAAATAACTAATGTTAAATTTCAAGATATAATTAATTCTTTTTCAAATATTTATCTCAAGAGTCTTTTAATTTCTTTTTCAATATCTGCTTTAAGTGTCTTTGTAAGAGCTATTCGTTGGAAATTGTTAATTGGACCTCAAAGTCCCATTATTTCTAATTTATTTCTTTTTACTTGGGCTCGAGCTGTTCTTGAGGAGACTATTCCAGCAAGGTTGGGAGCACTATCTCACATTTATTTCTTAAACAGGAGATTTAAATTTCCTATAGAAGTTGGACTGTCAACAATGATTGTTGCGATGTTTTTTGATTTTATAACGATTACCCCTCTTATTATTTTGTCACTACTGTTAGTTGGAATTAATATTCCATTTCTACCAGAAAATATAGTGCTTATTGTGGTAGTTATTACTATTATTTTAATAATCGTTCTTTTAAATTTAACAAAAATAATAAATTTAGGTTTGACCTTTTACAATTGGATAGTTAAAAAGATTGGAATTGGTGGAAAAAAGTTTGTAAAGAAAATAGGAGAGAAACTAAATCTAACAAATGAAAGTATTGTGGAGATAAGAAGTCGAGGAGTATATACATATGTTTTTTTAATAACATTAGTAATAAGAGTATTAAAATTTACAGCATACTATTTTTTATTACATAGTGTTGTTGCATTTTATGGTTATGCATATAAAGACCTTAATTTTTTAAAGGTTTTTTTAAGCACTTCTTCTGCAGAATTCTCTGCACTACTTCCTACTCATACATTTATGGGTTTTGGAACATATGAAGTTGCATTTGCTTATCCACTAATTTTACTAAAGGTGTTCAATGAAAAAGTGGCAGCATTGGCTGCTTTTAGTTTCCATATTATTTCATTAATTTATACAATAGTTTTAGGTCTTAGCTGTTTAATTATAATGATGGCACCAATCTATTTTGGAACTAAGAATAAGGATGATGTGAAAATATAATGGAAAAAATTATAAATTTTATTAGAATTCTTAAGAAAATATTTTTAACCATTATTATAGGTTTAGCAATTTTAATATTTACTATAACAAATGTTTCTTGTCGTGGATGCATTGGGATACATATTAGTACTGAAGAAGAAACAGAAAAGCAAACAGAGGACGAACCAATAACTACTCAAATTACAGAAGAACCTATAGAAGAACCTCCACTAAAACCTGTTAAATATGGAGAAAAGTGGATAGTTTTTACCTCAAATATGGATGGGGATGAGGATTTATATAGAATCAAACTTGACGGAACTGGATTAGATTTACTGATGTCTAAGTCTAATGAACATGATGATAGATATCCAGCACCATCACCAGATGGAAAATTAATAGCTTATTCTTCAGAGGTGAATGGACGTTGGGATATATTTATTATGAATCCTGATGGAACAGGTAAAAAGCAGCTAACCACTCACCCCGCAGATGATGCTTATCCTGCCTGGTCACCAGATGGAAAATTAATATTTTTTCAATCAAATAGAGATGGAAACTGGGAAATTTACAGAATGAATTCAGATGGAAGTAACTTAAAAAGATTAACTTTTAACGCAGCAGTTAGTGATTGGCATGTAACTACCCACCCAGTTTTTGATGACATTATATATGAATCAGGTCCTCCTGGAAGAGAGGATATTTATGTTATGGATTATGAGGGTCAAAATAGTAGGAAAATTTCACAAGACAATAGAAGAAAAAGAATGCCAGTTATCTCTCCAGATGCTGATATTATAGCATTTGTTTCTTATGAAGGGGGAGGTGATGATAAGCATAGAGAAATATTTACTATGACATATTATGGTGAAGAAATAAAAGATATTACTCAAAATCCAAATAGAGAGGATTCACACCCGTCGTTTTCACCTGATGGAAAATTAATTGCTTATCAGACAGAGGATGGAAGAGGAAACGACTCAATTATGATTATGAATCCAGATGGAACTGATAAAAAAGTTATTTATACCTCAAGTGATATGAATTGGGACCCAGCATTTCTTTATGAAATAATTGAAGATTAAAATTTTATACATAAAAACTTTTGAAATATTTTAATAGATCGTAGTTGGAATTTTGAACTTATTTTAGGTAAAAAATTTTTAAACTATTAACCTTTCTAAATTACTAATTAAAAAATTAATTCATAGAAATCTATCTTATCTCATTTCATCCTTGGAAATTTTAAAGGAAGCACCTAAAGCAAATCCTAACCACAAACTCCATATATCAAACTTGTCGAAGATATATTTAATTGAGGTAGATAAAATCTCAAAATTTTTGAAAATCTTATCACTTATTATAAGATGTAATGAAGTCAGGTATATGATTAAAGAAATTAATGGAACAATACCAAAAATTACGAATCTTCTAAAATCAAAATTTGTTCTTTTAATTTCTGGATTTTTTAATTTAAAAATAAAATAGCTAATAAAAAAGCCAATAGCAATAGGAAGTATGCATTTTATTAATTTGTTTGCAATGTGTGGTAAGGTCACATTTATAAAAGGAAGTATATAGTCAAATAAAGCATAAATGGAGATGAAAATTAATACTATAATTAAATAAATAACCACAATTGACTTTTTCACATTTTTTTCCTTTAGGTAAGATGGTTTTTTACTTATAAGCTATCTTTCTATTCTAAACTCAATTTAAGAAATGGCAATAGATAATCAGTTGGGACTCCTAAAAAAGTCTTTCTCCAGACTCTATCACAACTATTACAGGGGCTCATATTTTCTATATCACCATTTGAGATTGTTTCTCTTAGATTCATTATTTTATCACTATTAAAAATATCTACTAAAGAATTCTCTCTAACATCTCCAATTGAAATCTTTCCAAACCAATCCTGGGGACAGGGAACAACTTTTCCATCATAAAATATAGTTAATGAATACCATAAAAAGGGACAAGGAACATATTTAAAACCCATTTTCTTTAACTCTTCAACATTTTCTAATATTGGAATACTTCCCCCCCAATTATGGGGAATTCTTATAACAAATTCGTCAAGTAGAAGATTTTCAAAATTTTTAAGAAACGTCTTTTTCTGTTCTTTTAATTTCTCTTTATCATATCCGTTAGTATATTCTATTACCTGAATTCTTGTGTATGGAACATTTGCACCTATCTCTTTTTTCAATTTTAAAAGTTCAGTAATTTTGGAAAGTGTTTTTTCATATTTAGCAGGTGGTCTGTTTGATTCATACATTTCTTTATCATAACCATCAAAGGAAAATGAAATGAAATCAAGTTTTGCGTCAATGAGTTCTTTTGAAAGTTCTTCATTTAAAACTGTTGCATTTGTATGTAAAACTGTTTTTATATTTTTTGAATTTGCATATTTGATCATATCTATAATCTTTGGATGAAGAAGTGATTCGCCTCTATGAAAAAGATATATATCATGAAGATAATCACATGATTGGTCAATGATTTCTTTATAAAGCTCAAAATTCATAAATCCTTTTTGTTCTTTTGGAATATCTTTATTGGGACAGAGTCTACATTTTAAATTACAGACATTAGTAGGTTCAATCCAGAGTCTTGTAGGTTTATATGAAAGAATACTATTTCTTTTTATATAGTTAAGATATATTCTAAATAGGTTATATATTTTTCTACTCTTTTTCATTTTAAACAATTAACAATGTAGGGCAACCCTTTAGGGTTGCATTATTAAGCAAGGCTAAAGCCTTGCCCTACATAATTTCTATTATTATCTTTGTGGTATATTTTCACAGGCATTTTTAACCAAGAAATTATAACCAAAGTTTAATTAGTCACAAAAAATAAATTTGGAATTTTTTTTATTAGTATATCTTAGTCACCTAAAAATTCAAGAATTATGCATTTATATAAACAAAGTAGAAATTAGAATTATTAAAAGAAAAATTATTAGTCTAGTATTTTTTTAACAAAATAAATGGGTTTATTCTGTGATTCATGATATGTTCTAACAGCAAGTTCTCCTAAAAGACCCATAGAAATAAACTGAAATCCTAAAAAGATAAGAAGAACTGCTAATAGTAGTAATGGTCTATCTCCAATGGATTGTTTCTGTACAAGTTTTACATATGATAAAAAAAGTGCAATTAGAAATCCTAAAAATCCAGTTATTATTCCTAAAGACCCAAAAATTTGAATTGGTCTTGTTGAGTAACTCAATAGAAATTTTAAAGTAATTAGGTCTAAGATAACTCGTGGAGTTCTTGATATACCGTATTTTGATTTACCAAATCTTCTTTCATGATGAGATACTGGAATTTCTGTAACATTTATTCCAATCCAACTTGCCAATGCGGGAATATATCTATGCATTTCACCATAAAGTTGAACATTCTTTGCGACATCTTTAGAGTATGCTTTTAAAGTACAACCATAATCGTGCAAATGAATTCCTGCTAAAATTGAAACAAGCCAATTAGCAATTTTAGAGGGAACTATTCTGGTAAGGAAAGGGTCTTTCCTCTCTTTTCTCCAACCACTTACCACATCATATCCATCTTCCATTTTCTTTAGAATTTTTGGGATATCTTTTGGGTCATTTTGAAGGTCAGCATCTATTGTTACAATTACATCTCCTATAGAGTAATCAAATCCAGCTGAAATTGCTGCTGTTTGACCATAATTTCTTCTGAATTGAATGATCTTATATTTTGGATTTCTTTTATGAATTTCAGCCAATTTATCGGTAGTTCCGTCTGTACTTCCATCATCAACCAGTAATACCTCATAACTTTTATCTAATTTTGATAATACTTCTTCTAATTTTTCATATAATCTTTCAACATTTTTAGCTTCATTATAAATGGGAATAACTACTGATAAATCTAAAGTTTTATCCTTATTACTTTCTATTTTTGTGTTTTTCATTAACTCTAAATTTTCTCCTTAAAAGATATTTTAAAATTTATTTAAATATCATTTTACAAATCTTTCTATTCTTAATTCAATACTTACCTTAGTAATGTATCCAGGTAATTTTTAAACATCATATTTTATTTAATTTTAAAAGTCTGGAATTGTTGGTGTTTTTCTTTTATGCACAGATTTAATAATCATTTCCTCTACTTTTTCTTTAAAAGATTTCTCAATCCTTCCTGAGATTATATATTCATCTATTTGATTATAAGTTATTCCCATCTCACCTTCATCAGTTTGCCCTTTCCAAAGTCCAGCTGATGGTGGTTTTTCAATAATGCCCTTTGGGACTTTTAAATATTTTGCAAGCCCCCTCACTTGTGATTTTAAGAGATTACCAAGTGGAATTATATCAACTCCACCATCTCCATATTTTGTGAAATATCCGACTGTAATTTCACTTCTGTTACCAGTTCCAACAACTAAATAATTTAAGCTATTTGCAAAGTAATATAAAGTCAACATCCTTAATCTTGGTTTTAGATTTGCTTTCGCAATCTGATATATTTTTTTATCTGAAGCAATTTTAGGTAAGACTGACAATATATTATTATATACTCCGCCTAAAACTACTTCCCTATATGGAATAGAGAACTTGTTTATTAAAAAATATGTATCTTTTATATCTTTTTTAGAACTATTACAAGGCATAACTAATGCTAAACATCTATTTTTTAGTGATTCCTTACACAAAATAGCTGTAACTGATGAATCTATTCCTCCGCTTATACCAAATACCACTCCACTTGCTCCTGCAATTTTAACCTGTTCTCTTATCCAATTTACTAATTTATTTTTTAGCTCTTCCATTTACTCCTCTATTTCTATTTTTTCAAATGGATTTCTTGTCATTTTAACTATATTGATTTAAATACCAGTTTACAAATTTTTCTATTCCATCTTTAATATCAACTTTAGGAGAGTATCCAAGTAACCTCTCTGCTTTAGAAATATCAGCATATGTTCTTTCCACATCTCCTGATTGAGGAGGTAAAAACATTAGATTTGCTTTTTTATCCATCTTTTGTTGGATTAGATTTACAAGGTCTATTAATTTTATTGGATCTGAACTACCCAAGTTTATTATCTCAAAATCTAAATCTTTTTTTATTGCGGATTTTATTCCATCCAAAATATCAGTTATATATGTATAATCTCTACTACTGTTTCCATCACCATAGATTGGTAATGGTTCATTATTATTTATAAGTTTAGTAAATTTATAAATTGCCATTTCTGGTCTTTGTCTTGGTCCATATACTGTAAAAAATCTCAGACATATAACGGGAATTTTATATAGATGATGGTAAGTATAGCAGAGTAATTCTGCAGCCTTTTTTGTAGCTGCATAAGGTGATATTGGTTTATCAACAATATTATTTTCATTAAATGGAACTGGAGTATTTCCATATATCGAGGATGAAGAACCGAAGATCATCTTCTTAATCTTATATTTCTTACACATTTCAAGTAGATTTAATGTCCCCATAACGTTGACTTCTGTGTATAGTTCAGGATTTTTTATTGAACCTCTTACCCCAGCTTGAGCAGCCAAATGGATTAAAATATCAATATTAAATGAGGAAAAGATTTCATCAAGCAGTTTTTTATCTAAAATATCTCCTTCAAATAGTTTAAAATCAGGATTTTTTTGAGCATTTGATATATTTACCCACTTAATTTTTGGGTCATAATATGTATTAAAATTATCAATTACAATAATTTCTTCTCCTAAGAAAAGAAGCTCATCTACAATATGAGAACCTATAAAACCTGCTCCTCCAGTTATTAAAAATTTCAAGGAGACCCCCAATCTTTTAAATTTTTATTATTATACATCAATATAAATTATTATTTTACAATTTACACAGTATTATGTGTAATGTAAACGAGATAAGTCTATGCTTTTAATGTTATTATTTATTCAAATAAACATCAGTATTTATTCAAATAGAGGATCAAAACTTAATTTTTAATAGAGTGAGCTTCAAACCATCTTGTTTACAGTGAATATTAAGTTTATAATTAATCATAACTTAATTAGGATATTAATAATAATTAGGATTTTTTATATCAGTTATTTTTTATTTAAGATGAGTAAAGTTCTTTTATTAGGCATGGCTCCTCTTCCTTTTGAAAAGGAAAGGAAAATTTATGGAACAGGAATAAGGACATGGCAATTTGCCAAACCACTTTTGGAGGATGGGCATAAAGTTTGTATTGTTGCGTATAAAATACCTTCCACTTATGAAAATAACAACAAAATCGAAGTTTCATACCCAATTGATTTAGAACAGCATAAAGTGGAATTAGAAAAATATTCTTTCTATATCATTCGTCTTAAACAAAAGGAATTTGAAGATAACTTAATTTTAAATGATATACATGATAAGTTTTCACCAGATTGTATAGTTAGTGCCACCTTTTATCCCTCTTTTATTGCAACAAAAATAAAGTCTGAAGTTCCATTTTGGGCTGATCTTTTTGGTCATGTAATGGCAGAAGCCCAGGCTAAAGCTGTATCCATAAATGATGATGAAATGCTTTTTCATTATTGGAATCAGGAAGTAAGAATAATTGACAAAGCTGATATTTTCTCATGTGTTTCAAAGAGACAGGAAAATGCAACAATAGGCGAACTGGGGCTTTTAGGAAGGTTAAATAAATATACTTATAGATATGATTTTACAAGATTGATTCCATGTGCAGCACCAGAGGAAGATTTTTATCATAATAAAAAGGTTATAAGAGGAATTGATGTAGAAGAAGATGATTTTGTAATTCTCTATAGTGGTGGATACAATACATGGGTTGATGTTGATACACTTTTTAATGCTTTGACTATGCTGATGAGTGAAAATACAAAAATAAAGTTTATTTCAACCGGTGGAGAAATTAAAGGAATTGATGAGAAAACATATCCACGCTTTTTAAAAATGATAGAGAATTCACGTTTTAAAGATAGATTTATAATGAAAGGATGGATCCCTGCTGAAGATGTTAGAAACTACTATTTTGAAGCAAATTTAGGAATAAATGTGGATAAAAATTTATATGAGGTTTATTTTGGTAGTAAGAATAGAATTTTAGAATGGATGAGGGCAGGTCTTTTAGTACTGAGTTCAAAAGTTTGCGAGCTATCATATCTTTTAGATGAAAAAAAATTAGGATTTACTTATAAAGCTGAAGACACACTTTCACTAAAAAATAAAATAACTGAAATTATCTCAAATCCAGATTTAGCTAAAGAAAGAGTTAAGAATGCTAAGAAATATGTATCTAAAAATTTAACCTATTATAGAACAGTTGAACCATTGAGAGAATGGGTAAAAAATCCTAAAAAATCTCCTGATAGGGGTAAGGAAAGAGCATTGGATAGAAGAAGGGAAGAAGCTTTTCAAAACTTAGAGAGGATTGTTAAATCTCAACAGGAGATGATTAAAATCAGGAATGAAAGAATAGAAGAACTTGAAGGACTTTTTCATAAGAAGATTATTTACAGAATCTTTAACTATATAAAATTAATAAAAAAGAGAATATTCTAATATAGAATACATAA
>JAGMBY010000076.1 GCA_023129485.1 Actinomycetes bacterium
CTTAATTAATCAAACCAATTAAAAAGTAATAGAATAAAAGGGCGGATTTATCCGCCCCTCTCTGTCATTCCCACTTTCCCTCTCTGTCATTCCCACGAAAGTGGGAATCTATCTCTCTTTCCGTCATTGCGAACCCTGATTTGTCAGGGTGTGGCAATCTCTGCTAACCTCGAATAGGAGGAATGGAAAGAAGAGGGGATAATAATTAGTGTTAAATAAAATAAAACAATTTTCCCAAAAAAGCAGGATTTTATAAACCTTTTGTCGTATTAATATTAAAATGTAGTAAAATTAGAAAAGATTTATTTTTTGCTCTCTGGTGGCGATTTAATAAGGTAAATATAGACTCTTGAAGTGTGACAAAGACCGTCCCCTGATACGTATTCCATAATTATCTCAAAGGAATAATAAGAAAAGAGGGACAAATGAGTTTAAAAAAGTTTTTTACGAAAACCACAAGACAATCTATTATAAAAACTAAAATTGTATCTAAGTACTTCGGGACATGGGCCAAGGTCATTATTCCTAGCACTAAGAAAAGATCGAACAAAATTGCCTATATTGATTTATTTGCTGGTCCAGGAAGATATGAAGATGGTATTAAATCAACTCCATTATTAATTTTGGAGCAGGCTATAGCAGATCAAAATTTAAGGGATATGCTAGTAACGATATTTAATGATAAAGATAAAAATTATATTAATTCTTTGAAAGAGGAAATTGATAAATTACCAGATATAGAAAAATTAAAGCATAAACCTCAAGTTATCAAACATCAGATTGGTAGTGGTGAATTATTTAAAATATTTGAAAATAAAAATTTAATACCAATCCTTTTATTTGTTGACCCATGGGGTTATCAGGGATTATCGTTACGATTAATTAGTTCAGTTCTTAAGGATTGGGGATGTGAATGCATAATATTTTTTAACTATAATCGTATTAATATGGGTTTAAGTAATCCAGTAGTGGAAGGGGCTATGAAAGCAATTTTCGAAGAGCGTACCGAAAAACTAAAAAATAAATTGGTTGACCTTTCTTCTAAAGAAAGAGAATTAACAATTACTGAAGAAATTTTCGAAGCATTGCAAGAGATGGGCGGTGAATTTGTTTTGCCATTTTGCTTTAAAAATGCTAGTGGAAAACGTACAAAACATTACCTCATTTTCGTGAGCAAACATTTTAAAGGATATGAGATTATGAAAGATATAATGGCTAAAGAAAGTTCTAATATCGCTCAAGGTGTTCCTTTTTTTGAATATTGTTCAGCTGATAATAAACAACCACTATTATTTGAATTGAATCGGCCTCTTGACGAGTTAGGTGGTATGCTACTGAATGAATATGCTGGAAAAAAGCTTACAATGTATGATATTTATAGAGAGCATAGTGTAGGAAAAAGGTATATAAAGAAAAATTATAAATATATTTTACTTCAGCTAGAGGCAGAAAAAAAGATAAAAACTATTCCTCCTCAACATAAAAGGCGCATTAATACTTTTGGAGATAAAGTGCTTATAAATTTTCCCAAAAGGAGTTAAATATGGGATTTAAAACTAATATTGAATGGACCGAATCAACATGGAATCCAGCAACAGGTTGTACAAAAATTAGTACAGGGTGTGAAAATTGCTATGCCGAAAGGATGGCAATAAGGCTAAAGGCAATGGGACAAGAAAATTATAAAAATGGATTTAAGCCAACTATACATGAACATGTTTTGGAACTACCTTATAAATGGAAAAAACCTCAGACAATTTTTGTGAACTCAATGAGCGATCTTTTTCATAGAGATATACCAACTGATTTTATTTTAAAAACATTCACAGTAATGGAAAAAGCAAATTGGCATAGATTTCAGATTCTTACAAAACGATCTGCTAGACTGCGAGAATTATCCCATAAACTACACTGGACCCCAAATATTTGGATGGGAGTTACAGTTGAAAATAAGGAGTATATATCTAGAATTGATGACTTACGCCATTCTGGAGCAAATGTCAAATTTTTATCTTTAGAACCTTTACTAGGCCCATTGTCCAATCTTAATTTGGAGGGGATTGATTGGGTTATTGTTGGGGGTGAATCTGGACCTGGCGCAAGACCAATGAAAGAATCTTGGGTCACAGATATAAGAGATCAATGCCTCAAAACTAGAACAGCTTTTTTCTTTAAGCAATGGGGTGGTACAAATAAGAAAAAAAATGGTCGTATACTTGACGGTCATACTTGGGATCAGGTGCCAGAAACAGAAAAAGTTCTGGTATAAAAAATGAATGAAAAGTACAGCCACAATGATGATAGGAGTACAACGGGGAATGGTCTTTTGTCGCGCTTCCATCATGTTTTAAAAAATACAATATGTCAAATGCTGAGACCAGACACCAGAAGTTCCACATTTGTAAAATATTGAAATTTCAATGGCTATTTTTATGTGGTTTGTATATTTATTTCGGATTAAAATAAAATAAGATGAAAGTAAATGATAAATATAAATTCTGGCGATATCATCTAGTGCAATCAATGAAAAAAAGAAAAGATAACGATTGTTATTGGCTGAATGAAGATCATTAATAATATAAAATTGCAATTTGGAACTCTTTTAATTAGAGAAGAGGATTTTAAGAATTTTATAGAAAATAAATAATACATCAATTTAAAAATATTTAAAAATCAAATACTAATAATTTATTTTATAAGAAGGAAAATAAAAATGCCAATAAAATTAGGAAATATAAAAATATTTTCAATATCAGAATTATCTAAGGATTTAAATATTAATATTTCCACTTTAAGAAAATATATAAAAGAGGGTAAATTAAAAGGACAAAAGTTAGGTAATAAATATTATGTTACTGAAGATAATTTAAAGCATTTTTTTAATCAAGATTATGAAAAAATAATTAAAATTAGTAAAAAAAAATTAATACAAGAAATAGAGAAAACCGGATATCCTACAGAACTTAAAGTAGGGAATATTCTAACCGAAGATAAATGGGAAGTACAATATAATAGATACTATATTGATAGAGATAAACAAGAAGGCAGAGAGATTGACATCACAGCTTTTGTAAGTATAGGGAAATCAGACAAGTGTACTGTTGGCTTGCATCTTGTATGTGAAGTAAAGAAATCACTTAATAAACCTTGGATAGTATTTACCACAGAAAAAGAATATATTGAAGGAAGCACATTTTTGAAGATTCGATATTCAAATAAAAATGCAGACAAGCTATTACCCATCGAAATGATAAGCAGTATTGATACTATTTCAAGAATTGGACGTTCGTATTGCCAGGGCTTTAAATCAAAATATTATGATACTAATATTTTTGAAGCATTGACTTCCACAATGAAAGCTTCAGAATATTTAATAGAGAAAAATAAACATCCTTCATCTTTAGTAGGAGCTTTAAGAAAGGAGTTTTTATCTATAAATTTTATAGATCCTATAATAGTTCTCGATGGGTTGTTGTATGAAGCTTATTTAAATCAGAAGAACGAATTGGAATTAAAAGAAACCAGTCATATCCCCGTATCTTTTGGCTATATATCCCCAGCATATAAACGACATGATTATTTAGTTGATGTAGTAACATTAGACGAATTACCAAATTTATTAACAAAAAAAAGAAAATGGCTTGAAAATATTAAATGTTCGGTTTATAAAGAAATCGATAAAAATGAATAGTAAAAATATTATTTTTCAGAAATTAATATATACGGAGGAAAAACCAGGAGATTTATAATTATTTATAAGATTAAAAAGAAATAGTAATGTTAAAAAATTCTTCTGGAAATTAAAAGAATATGCTGAACAAAAAACAAAAATATACTTCTAATTTGCAAAAAGCAGGAGCAGCGATAGAAGATATAAAGATACTGCTTAAGAATTGGAAAAATGACGTTCCGCAAAGAGAGCTTATTAAAGAACTTGTTGCCAAAAATAT
>JAGMBY010000077.1 GCA_023129485.1 Actinomycetes bacterium
GTGATGCAGATATAGTTATATTTGACCCAAAATTGGAAGTTACTATCAATTATAAAAACTTGCACATGAATGTTGACTGGTCTCCATATCAGGGTTGGAAATTGGTTGGATATCCTATATATACAATTTTAAGAGGAAATATCATCTATAAATATGGCAAATTCTATGGTGATAAGAGATTAGGAAAATTCATTCATAGAGATAAATCTTATTTAATAGAAAATAAATTATAGTGTCAGGTCTTGACATGGTACATATCAAAAAATCTAAAATAACTATTTATTTTGTCATTGCGAGGAGCGTTAGTAGATTCTTCGTTTCACTCAGAACGGGCTTTGCAATCTCAAATAAGACAAATTATTAAATTTACTCAATATGAGATTGTGCAGTTTATCCTGAGCGAAAGCGAAGGACCTCGCCCGCAATGACAAAATAATATTAAATTTTCAAAGAATAAAATATTAAAAGTGTTAACCTAAATTGTTAACAATACATATTATATTAATTAAAAGAGGAAGATGGCTGGAAGAATTCTTATAAAAAATATAAGTTATTTGGTTACCATGGATGCTGAAAAGAAGATACTGAAGGATTGTCATTTAATTATTAAAGGAAATAAGATAGATGGAATTGGCAAAGGTTTATCACCAAAGCAAAAAATCTCAAGAAACATTAATTCAGATAATACAAAAAATAGACATGAATCTAAGGAAAAAATAAATACAAAAAATGAGTATAAATTTGAGAAGAAAATATTATCAAAAAATAATGTCGAATCTGATAAAGAAAAAAATATAGAAAAGAATTGTGAATTCGATGAAAAAATAGATAAAAAAACTCAATATAAGTTTGATGAAATAATCGATGCTAAGGATATGCTGATCCTTCCAGGACTTATTAATACCCATCATCATCTCTATCAGAATTTAACAAGGTGTTTTCCTGAATCTCAAAATGCCCCACTTTTTAATTGGCTAATCACCTTATATCCTATATGGGCTAAACTTGAACCATCCGATTTTTACATCTCAGCTTTAGTTGGAATAATAGAACTAATATTATCTGGCTGTACAACAACAGTAGATCATTTATATATTTTCCCTGGAGGACAGGATGCCATAATTGAAAATGAATTAAGAGCAGTTCAAGAATCTGGTATTAGATTTTGTTTAGCAAGGGGAAGTATGTCACTTAGTGAAGAAGAAGGTGGACTTCCACCCAAAGTATTAGTACAAAAAGAGGATGAAATATTAAAACAGTGTCAGAAGTTAGCAGAGAAGTATGGAGAAAAAAAGTCTGAAGTACAATTGATTTTGGCTCCAACATCTCCTTTTTCGGTTACAAAATCGCTGATGAAAAATATAATGGATTTAGCTATAGAGTTTAATTTAAAATGCAATACTCACTTGGCTGAGAATAAACAAGAGGATGAATTTTGCTTAGAAGCTTATAATCAAAGATCATTTGATTATATGAAAGAGGTTGGATGGATAAGGGATAATGTATTCTTTACCCACACTGTTTATTTAAATGAAAAGGAAATTTTTGAATTGTCAAAAAATGGGGTTGGAGTTTCACATTGTCCTTCATCAAATATGAGACTTGCATCGGGGATAGCACCTATTAAAGAGATGCTTGATGCAAAGGTAAATGTGAGTATTGGAGTTGATGGTTCATCAAGCAATGATTCATCAAATATATTAGCTGAGACGAGAATGGCTATGTTGTGTCAGAGGTCAAGAGGTTCAGATAAAATAATTTCCACTGAGCAAACTTTAGAGATTTCAACTTTGGGAGGGGCAAAAGTCTTAGGGAGAGATGATGAGATAGGCTCAATCGAGGAGGGAAAGATTGCTGATATTATAGGTTTTAATCTGGAAAAAATCGAATATGCAGGGGCTTATGAAAATCCTATTGGTGCTTTAATTCTTTGTCAACCAACAAATGTTGACCTATCAATTATAAATGGGAAATTAATAGTAAAGAATGGAATATTATTAAATATTGATTTACCAGAAATTTTAGGTAAGCATAAAGAAAGGACTAATCTACTACTAAGTAGAATTTAGTTTTTATACAAAGCATAATTTAAAGTAAATTTTTACATAAACTACGAATCTTATATATGATGTCATCCTGAGCACAGCGAAGGATCTTCTTTTTTAATAAAATCAAGGAATTCTTCGCTATATTTAGACATTGTTCCTTTGTTACACTAAGAGCCTGCACTGAGTAAAACGAAGGGACAAGTTCTAAACAAATGTGAAAGAATGATAAGATTTTTCTTATAAACATAAAATAAAATGTTTTTTGGGAGGTTAAAAAGTGATAAATTTAAACTGGGAGAGAAATAAAACAATTGCAAATGATTTATCGGAAACTGTTGGATACACACCAATTGTAAGACTGAATAGGATCACGAAGGATTTAGATGTTGAGATACTTGGAAAGCTTGATTATTTTAACCCAAGTGGAAGTTTAAAGGATAGAATTTTATTTAAAATGGTGGAAGAAGCTGAAAAAAGAGGAGAATTAAAGTCTGGAATGAGTTTAATAGAGGGAACCACTGGAAATACAGGGATATCCACTGCAATGGTAGGTGCAGTGAAAGGTTATCCAGTTTTAATAGTAATGCCTGCTGGAATGAGTGAGGAGAGAAAGAAAACTATGGAAATTTATGGAGCAAAGCTTATATATACAGTAGGTGGTGAGAGTGATGTTGATTTAACTTTAAAGAAGGTTGCAGAAATAAAGGCAGAAAATCCTGGAATGTATTGGGAGGTAGGTCAATTTTCAAACCCTGACAATGTTAAAACTCACTACTTAACAACAGGACCAGAGATATGGGAACAAACAAAAGGTGAATTTGACATATTTGTAGCTTCGCAAGGTACTGGTGGAACAATAAGTGGTGTTGCTAAATATGTTAAGGAAAGAAATACTGAAATATTGATGTTTGCAGTTGAACCAGCTGAATGTCCACTTCTATCTCATCAAAGGTGGGGAACTCACAGAATAGAGGGAATTGGTGATGGATTTATTCCTAAAAATCTATTAATTGAGTATATCGATGGTGTAGTCACAACAACATCAGAGGAATCAATTGAGATGGCTAAGAGATTAGCTAAGGATGAGGGAATATTCTGTGGAATATCTTCTGGATGCAATGTTGTAGCTGCGATAAAACTTGCAAAGAAATATCCTAATGTTAAGAAAATAGTTACAATGATAAATGACAATGGGCAAAGATACTTTTCAACACCTTTATTTGGTGTTGGAAAAGAATTTGAAGTTGAGGAAAGAGAACACCCAATGGATGAAGAACAGTTAGAACTTCTAAAAAAGCATCCACTTATAATAGTTGACTAAACATCAATTAAATAATTTGTCATCCCTTCGCTTCGCTCAAAGGCGGAGTCTGAAGGAGTATAAAAAAATAAGGCTATAAACTAAACTAAGTTGTCATTCTAAAGGAGCAAAGCGACTGAAGCCTGCACTTGAACGAAGTGAAGTGAATCTCATTAATTAAATATCTCTTTAAAATCATTTTATATATAAAAATAAAAATTTAACATTTTAATTCAGTAATTAATTGAGATTACCACACTACCGGAGTTTATCCTGAGCATAGCGAAGGAGCTACTCGCAATGACACTCATTTAAATTTATTATTTTTAACATTTTGTTTTAGTAACAACATTTAAAAGGATATATTATGAAAATAAAAAATTTTAAGTGTGTTCTGTGTAAAACAGAATATGATCCTGAAGAAGTACAATATACATGTCCAAAATGTGGCTCATTAGGTGTTTTAGAAGTTAATTATGATTATAGAAGTTTTACAGAAGCTTCATATCTGGACATTTCACCTGATATTAAGCAGGGTATGTGGAAATATATAAATTTTCTTCCAATAGCTAATTTTAAAAATATACCGCCACTTTTTGTTGGCGGAACACCAATTTATAGAAACAAGATTTTATCAAGAGAGTTACAAATAAATGATTTATATATTAAGGATGATACTGTAAATCCGACATCTTCTTTAAAGGATAGAGCCAGCGCATTAGTGGTTAAAATGGCACTAGACAAGGGAGTTAAAGCTATCACTTGTGCTTCCACTGGAAATGCTGCATCATCTCTAGCAGGAATATGTGCAAGTGTAGGACTGAAATGCTATATATTTGTTCCCAAAACTGCTC
>JAGMBY010000078.1 GCA_023129485.1 Actinomycetes bacterium
TAGGAGATATATATTTTAGGAATAGCACTTTTAATTGATTTTGGAAGTACATTTACAAAATTGGTAGCAATAGATTTAGAAAAAGAAATATTCTTAGGAAGTTCATATTATCCAACAACAGTAGAAACTGATGTGATGATTGGATTTCAAGATGCATTAGATGTACTGAATAAAAAGATATTTAAAAAAGATGAAGATTATAATTTAAAATTAGCATGTAGTAGTGCAGCGGGTGGTTTAGGAATCGTAGCAATTGGATTAGTTCCAATTTTAACCTCTCAAGCAGCCAAAATTGCAGCTTTGGGAGCAGGTGGGAAAGTCTTAAAAGTCTATAGCTTTAAATTAACTTCAGATGAAAGAGAAGAAATTGAAAATTTAAAACCAGACTTGATACTACTTTCAGGTGGAACTGATGGTGGAAATGAGGACGTAATATTACATAATGCAGAAGTTATAAGTCAATTAAGAATAGATGTTCCTATAGTTTATGCAGGAAACAAGTGTTCCGCAACTAAAACTAAGTGGATTTTAGAAAGAAATGATAAATCCGTATCAATAATAAAAAATATCCTACCTGAACTAAATAATTTAAATATAGAACCAGTCCAAGGATTAATAAGGAAACTTTTTCTATCAAATATAATTAAGGCAAAAGGTATTTCAAAAAGGATGGAATTCTTATCAAGTGTTTTAATGCCCACCCCATCAGCTGTCTTAAAAGCTGGGCTGTTACTATCAAAAGGAACAGATGGTGAAGAGGGTATTGGTGATTTGATGTTAATAGATGTTGGTGGAGCTACTACTGATGTTTGTTCTTATTCATTTGGAATTCCTGGCTCAGGTGGATTTGTAATGAAGGGTCTTCCTCAGCCTTATACAAAAAGAACAGTTGAGGGTGATTTAGGAATCCGCTATAGTGCAAAGAGTCTTTTAAATGCAGCTAAGAATGAAAACTATATAAAGAAATGGAAAATAGAAATAAAAAACTTAGATGAGAAAGTTGATAAACTATCAAAAAATATTGATTTTATTGCTGAAAATGAGAATGACATTAATATTGATGAGTTACTATCAAAAATATCCACAAGAATTGCTGTAAATAGACATGCAGGTAAATTTCAAACAAAATATACTCCGATGGGTTCGTTAAATATTTTATATGGGAAAGATTTAAGAGATGTTCCAATCGTATTAGGAACTGGTGGAGGTATTGTAAAAGCCAAAAATCCAAAAGCTGTTTTAGAGAAATCCATATTTGGTGAAGATGAACCCTTTATATTGAAGCCCAAATCCTCAAAATTTTTATTGGATAAAGATTATATAATGTTTGCCATTGGGCTCTTATCTCAAAAAATGCCAGATTTAGCTTTGAGGTTGTTAAAAAAACACCTTGTCTATATATAGATGTTAAATGTACTTTTATATAATACAATTTATTATTAACATAATTTAACAAATTATTTATTATTCGAGAAATTATAGTTCTTTAAAAAATATTGAAAGTATATTTTTGATTGGTGGTGAGAATTGAAATTAAAGAACATTAAGTGGGAAGAGGAGAAGTTTCTAAAGGAAAGAAATGATGTATTAAAAGGTTGGCCAACAGGTTCTCAAGTGGATATTGAAGAATCAATTAATTATCACAAATCAATTCTAAAAAATAAAGTTTCAAAATTTGTGCTTAAAAAGGCAAAAGAGGAGGGAAAGACCTTAACACAACCGAGAGCTGGTGTTGCTTTAATTAATGATCATATTAAGCTACTTCAATATTTAGAAAAGGAGGGGATGGCTGACTTCCTACCAACTACAATTGATAGCTATACCAGATTAAATAGGTATGAGGAAGCTCAAAAAGGGATAGATGAGAGCATAAGGTTGGGTAGATCAATGTTAAATGGATTTCCTGCAGTAAATCATGGAGTTGATGGTTGCAGGAAGGTTGTTGAGTCTGTAAATGTGCCAGTGGAAGTTCGCCATGGAACTCCCGATTCAAGATTATTAGCGGAAATAACCTTAGCTGGAGGCTTTACAGATTATGAGGGAGGAGCAATAACTTATAATGTGCCCTATTCAAAGGATGTTTCAATTGAGACAAGTATTAAAAATTGGCAATATGTCGATAGACTAACAGGATATTATCAAGAAAATAGTGTAGATATAAATAGAGAATCTTTTGGACCTTTAACAGGAACTTTGGTCCCCCCGTGTGTGTCTAATGCAGTTTCTATTGCAGAAGCATTACTTGCTGCAACCCAGGGTGTAAAAAGTATAAGTGTTGGATATGGACAATGTGGGAATTTAATTCAAGATATAGCTGCTATAAAATCTTTATCTATTCTAACTGAGGAGTATTTAAGAAAGTTTGGATATACAGATGTTTTAATAACTACTGTATTTCATCAATGGATGGGAGGATTTCCCTATAATGAGGCTGAAGCGTTTGCTGTAATTTCGTGGGGAGCAGTATCTGCTGGTCTTGGAGGTGCAACAAAAGTTATTGTGAAAACTCCACATGAAGCATACGGTATTCCTTCTAAAGAAGCAAATGCTCTTGGTCTTAGAGCAACAAAACAGATTTTAAATATGGTAAAAGATCAGAAGCTAACAGAAATTGAGTTGATTGAAAAAGAGATCAACATCATAAAAGAGGAAACAAACTCAATTTTAGAAGCTGTATTGAATTTAGGGAAAGGTGATATTGCCATTGGTTTAGTAAGGGGATTTGAATCTGGAGTAATTGATGTTCCATTTGCACCAAGTCGTTTTACTATGAGTAAAATAATTCCTGCAAGAGATAGTCATGGTGCTGTTAGATTTTTGAATATTGGAAATTTACCCTTTTCAAAGAGGATAAAAAAATTTCATAAAAGGAAGCTGGAGGAAAGGGGAAAAATTGAAAATAGAAAACCATCATACAAAATGGTAGTTGATGATATATATGCTATAAGCAAAGGATATTTAGTAGGAAAATCTAAAAAATAAGCATTTTTTAATTTAGATTATTTTAAATATTACAATTTGACTTTATTAATATGTAACAAGAAGTAGAAGATAGTTTATTAAAAACTTTATTTAATTTAAATATTAAAAATAAAAAAATTTTTTAGAAAGGAGGTCAATTCTCATTCCATTTCTCTAAGAATATTTTTTTTAGAAAATTGGTCTTGAGAAGTTTAATTAATATGAGAATAGAGAATGTTCTTGCTTCAAAGGGATTTTCTGGTTTTTATTATGATGATCAAGCTGCCATAAAAACTCATGCAAAACATGATGGATTTGCATATTCAGGAAAACCTATTACACTAGGATTTCGTGCAATAAGAATTGCTGGTGAAAGCATATCAGTTATTTTGGTTTTGGATGAGGGTAGAATTGCATATGGTGATTGTGTAGCTGTTCAATACTCAGGAGCAGCTGGTAGAGATCCACTTTTTTTGGCTGATGATTATCTTCCAATCTTTCGTGAAAAGATCGCACCACTAATGGTTGGACGTAAAATAGAAAATTTCAGGGATATGGCTGAGGAGTTCGATGATTTAAAAATTGGTGGAAAGAGATTACACACAGCACTTCGATATGGAATAACTCAAGCAATTTTAAATGCTGTTTCAAGAAAAAAACATATTCCTATGGCTGAGGTTATATCTCAAGAATATAGTACAAAAATTCGAGAAGAACCAGTTCCAATATTTGCTCAGAGTGGAGATGAAAGATATGATAATGCGGATAAAATGATAATAAAAGGAATTCAGGTTCTTCCCCATGGTTTGATAAACAATGTTGATGAAAAGCTTGGTAGGAGAGGGGAGAAATTAATGGAGTATCTTTCATGGCTTAGAACAAGAGTAGTTCAATTGGGTAAACCTGATTATAATCCTATATTTCATCTTGATGTTTATGGAACTTTTGGTCAGGCATTTAATGATGATATAGAAGTAATTGCAAAATATATCATGGACTTAGAAAGAATTTCTCAACCCTTTCATCTTAGGATTGAGGGACCTATTGATGCAGGAAGTAAAAAAGGTCAGATAAAAACTATGCGAAAGTTAAGGATGAGATTAAAGAAAATAGGAAGTAAGACTGAAATAATAGCTGATGAATGGTGCAATACATTAGAGGATATTAAGGATTTTGTAAATGAAGGTGCTGCTGATATGATTCAGATTAAAGCTCCAGATTTGGGAGGAATAAATAATACTATAGAGGCTATTTTATTCTGTAAGAAAAATGATGTTGGTGCACATCTTGGTGGAAGTTGTAATGAAACAGATCGTAGTGCTCGAATATGCGCTCATATAGCTTTAGCAACTGGACCAGCTCAAATTCTTGCAAAACCCGGGATGGGTGTAGATGAAGCTGTGATGTTAATAAACAATGAAATGCAGAGAACTCTCACTATCATAAAAAATAGATA
>JAGMBY010000079.1 GCA_023129485.1 Actinomycetes bacterium
TCAATTGCCTTTCCATCTGCTGTTAACAGTTGCTGATGGAAATTTCCATACTTTTTTTGAAACCTATCTACAATTATTTTGCCGATACCTTTTCCTTGATAATCAGGGTGTACTAAAAGATGCGGATAATAAACAACCAGATAACCATCCGATATTGCATTTCCCAGACCAACCAATCTATTTTCATCCCATGCAGTAATTAGGCTATGTGAATTCATTAAAGCTTTATACAATAAATCAGGTTTTTCCGCAGATGACCATTTATTTGCCTTGTATAATTCAATAATCTTTTCTTTGTTAATTTCTTTTGTCTCTTCAATCTCAATATCCATATCAATCTCCCGTATTCATTTTTTCTTTCTTGATATTGTACTTTGTAATACTAAATAATTTTCATATTGGAAAGAGTTACCTTTACCAACTTTGTTATTGCAAGGCCTGACCCCCTCCTACTCCTTCAGGCTGTTTCTATAAGCAGTATTCTCTTTGGTTTGTTCACTTGAATATTGTTCCAATTTTTAAACTTAATTGTTTCTGTTTTATTATTTTACTATTTCTCGCATTTCTAAGCCCATGCATTTTCTTATCCATCTCATACCCCAATATCCTAATTTTTTAGTGATTTCATCGCATTCCTGCTCACGATGATGATCATAAGTATCTCTTATAATTTTGAAAGATTTGAATTGAGCTAATGTATATTCTCTATCCTCAACAAATACTTTTTCAAAGTGTTTCCAATTAGAACCATACTTTATAATCTCTCCCAGATGCCCGGTAGTAGTGTAGTCCAATTTTTTAACTGAAGAATAAGAGAGCAGTTCATTTTTTCGCCAAGGTTCCTTTTTCATCTGGTTTTCTATTTGCTCTTTAACATACTTCTTTATATCATCAGGAATACCTTGCCGCCACCATGGTTCACCATAGCATTTTCTTAATTCTTTTGCTATAAAACTTCTTAACTCTTTCTCGGTATCTCCTAAGAGTAGACCTATGTGTTCATCGCTCTCTTCTATTGGCACAGAAGGAGCCCAGTCACGTAATAATTCTAGGCCAAATCCATCAAATTCCTCTTTTATCCACCATGCCATTTGCTTAGCATTCTCAACTAATGGTCCTTTACCAGTTTGCTTTCTAATTTTGCTTCTCTGCTCATCGGACATGTCTTTTAATTTGGATAAAGTAGGCTTAAGCAATTCAGCAATTTCATCTCTGAATTCACTTAAGTTTTGTTTTCTATAAATTTTTTCTTTTCTTTTATACTTCAGATTCAGATATTTCAAAAGTTGTCTTAGAATAACAAAAAGTATGCGAATACCAATGTTTGTGCGGAGAATCCCATCGTCTCCTTTATTCCAGTCTTCAGGAAAGGATTCGGCAATAACGCTGAAGTATGCTTTAAACCTTTCACTCGAAAAATCAACTGTAGAACTATAGCTTCTTTCATAAAGAAGACCTTCTTCTTTTTTTATCAATCTGTTCTCCTCAATTCCGTCGCACAATGTTGCTATTGTTAAGTTGGTTATTTTTTTACCTTTAATAGGCACGCTTGGAATACTAATGTGCTCCCGAAGAGGAGAATCGCTACACGAATTCAACTTCTTAACTATCAATGAAATAGTTCGCCGAACTTGATGTTCCTCTTCTTTTGAATCACGATAAATGTCTGAATATAAATCCCACAGTAAATTAGAGCTAACGGCTTTTTGTTCTTTATTTATTTCGACGAAGAGCTTCGCCTGTTCCTTTACATCCAACGACTCGAAAGCAAGAACCGGCACTGTATCCTTCGATTTTTTCTCATTGTTTGCATATCCGTATAGCCTATGTTGACCATCAATCACCCAAGCGCTTGCATAATATGGAGGAAATTCTAAAATTCCGTAAACTATATTTCCTACTTTTTCTTTCCTTTCGAACTTTGGAGATTTGGTAAAATTGAGAATCACATTGTTGGGGAAGTATCCACCTGCAGAAATAAATTTATCGATTTTATCTAAACGAGCCTTTTTTAGCATTCTCTGGTATGAACCTAAAAGCTCTTCGGGCGTACTCCTCCTGTGATGTATATATGCAACTTGGAGTAATTTTTCAGGCTGTATAATGAAGCTATAATATTTCGTTTTTCCTCTCCCTCCACAAATAGCGGGTATCTTAATATTTTTTAATTCGTAAACTTTTTTGTCTGGAAACAAGATTGAGTAAAGCTGAAATCTTGCAGTATTGCCTAAATGCTTAATCAAATCACCATAGTATTCAAGCTCTGCTTCTTTCCATATAAAAATTCTATTGTTTTTGGCAAGTTTTCTATCATCTTTAGTCCACCGGATACCACGCGTTGCTATAACAAATGAAACGCTAATGCTCCTGTCACCATATTTCTTTTTAACGGAGTCAGTAATATCCTTTTTTAAATTAGAAATCTCGTGAATGTCTTTCCGGGAAATTTGTATGCTTTCGACACTGGCCTTACATTCTACAATAAATGCATTGTTTTCATCCTTAGCGAATATATCAGTTTGCTTTTTGATCGGGCCTGCTTGTATTTTAAAATTCCGATTTTTATTCATTTCTGTAAAGCCCATATTCTTAAAAAGTAACCAAACTTCGTCTTCCAGTAATTCATCACATTGCTTTTCTTTGTATAACCTGACTGTATTTTTATACTCCTTTTTTAGCGCCCATCCCTGTTCTATATAAGAAGATTGTGCACTTTTCGGTATCGTTACTTCTCGATTTTTCTTTTTCCTCTGTGTTGCAACTTTATCCAACTCTTCATTTTGAATTAACTCTCCGTAAAAGTAGATTTCCATGATTACCTCTTACTTTATATAATTTAAAATAAGGACACATCCTATTTTTTCTATTAATACCTAATTGACAAATAGCATAACATCGTGCACTGCTTAATAATATTCTATAGCATAACATCATGCACTATTCGTTCTTTGACAATTTAGTATAATCAACCTTAAAAAAGGAGGTTGATTATGAATAAGAAAAATTTAGAAGCTCTTAGGATAAAGGCCATAAAAAAGTATTTAGAAGGGAAAAGTCCCCAAGTTATAGGTAAAGAATTATCGATGTCCAAACGCTGGCTCTTTAATATGTAAGAGCTACTATAATTGTCAAAGAATAAAAAGTAAAATTATTTCATCAGGATAATTTAGTTGATGAAATTAACTACGAACTTTCTGGTTAAAAGTGCACGATGTTATGCTATATAACACCTAATACCTAAAGCCTCAATCATCTGGATAAGAAACTCCTCAGGTCCTATAGTTTTTCCGCTAAAAGTTACCTAATTATTGACCTGGTACACCTTCCCTACATATTTAATTTAAAAGTAAAATATTAATTATCTAAGAAAATGGGATGTGTCCTTATTTATTCTTAAAATTTATCTTTACTTGTATAATTTTTTAATATATCTAAAATATCTTTATCACAAGTTAAATCATTCAAATTACCAAAACAATTATTTAAAATTATTTTTCTTAATAACATAGTTTGTTTCTTATTTAATGAATTGATCATTTTCCCAAGATTTTTTACATCACCATTTTTTTCATGCTCGTTTCTATATATAATATAAGGTTCAGGTAAAGAAAGTATTTTTTTAAATTCATACAAATCCTTTCCAAAAGCTTTTTCAAAAAATTTTTTCTTTGGCCCTATTACTCCGTGAGTGGCCAATAAGATACATTGCATGCCTCTTAAATATTTTTTATTCCACTCATTACCTACATATCTCCGATTTTTACAATATTCGCCTTTAATCGGGGCATATTTCATAGGGAAAGACCATATTCTGCTTTGATATCCATTTTTTTCAAATTCCTCATTTAATTCAATGTTAATTTTCATCCTTTCGTATAGATCATCTGGAGAATCTTTAAAATTGAATAATAAAAAATTAGATAATATTTTAATTCCAAACTCAGCTGCTAATCTAACTTTTTTTATATAAATATGTTTATATTTAATATCATCAAATGCAATACGAATAGGGCTAATAGCAATTTCACTTAGTAGTTTCATTTTCTCCTTTGTAAGCAACCTTGCGTCTATCCCTTGATTAAAATCTACATAGCGGATTATTTTTCTTTTTTTACCATTTTTGTTAGAAGTATACTTCGCTCCTTTTTTAAAACCAGCACTTTTTATTTCCTCAATTATTTCTGGAAATCTTTTCGAAGCTAAAACATTATTATCCAGTAAAAGCAAATGCCTTTTTTCTCCATATTTTTTTCTAATATCTTCCACCTGTTTAGCAATTGATAAATTATTCGTAAATACGGGTTCAATAATAGGTACTGCACAAAATTCACAATTTCTAATACACCCTCTTGTAGCATATGCAATATATGAATTGTTTGTTGGATAAGAATAATCTAAAA
>JAGMBY010000008.1 GCA_023129485.1 Actinomycetes bacterium
ATTCTATCTATTAGGGCTGGATTAATTCGTCAAGTTTCTCGGGGGGTATATAACATATTACCATTTGGATATAGAGTAGTCAGGAAAATCGAGGAAATAGTAAGAGATGAATTAGATAAGATTGGAGCTCAGGAAATCTTAATGCCAGTAATTCAACCAGCAGAATTATGGAAAGAAACAGGAAGATGGTCCGAATATGGCCCTGAGTTGATGAGGCTTAAGGATAGGCTTGGAAGAGATATGTGTTTAGGACCTACCCATGAGGAATTAATAACAGAATTAATAAGGAAAGAAGTTAATTCTTATAAACAACTCCCAATAAATCTGTATCAAATACAGGTTAAATTTAGAGATGAGATAAGACCACGCTTTGGCCTTTTAAGAGGAAGAGAATTCATTATGAAAGATGCATATAGTTTTCATGCTAATTGGGAGGATTTGGATAAAACATATATAGACATGAAGAAAGTATACTCAAATATAATAGAAAGGTGTGGACTTGACTATAGAATAGTAGAGGCAGAAAGTGGAATTATAGGTGGAAAAATAAATCATGAATTTATGGTATTAGCAGATACAGGAGAGGAAGATATATTTTATTGTTCAAAATGTGATTTTGCTGTGAAAAAAGATTATGATGATTTTACATTATTACAGGTAGAAGATAAATGTCCTAAGTGTGGATCAGAATTAATTGAAAGCAAAGGAATAGAAGTTGGACATATATTTCAACTTGGAACTAAATACAGTGAGTCAATGAAAGCTTATTTTTTAGATAAAGAAGGGAATCAAAAACCATTTATTATGGGATGTTACGGTTTTGGAATAACTAGATTATTATCAGCAGCAATTGAGCAAAAACATGACGAAAATCAAATAACCTGGCCAATATCAATTTCACCATTTAAATTTCACTTAATTTTAGTAAATCCGCATAATAAAAAATTAAAACAAATTGCAGAAGAAATATATAAATATTTAATAGAAAATAGTATTGATGTTCTATATGACGATAGAGAAACAAGTGCAGGAATAAAATTCAATGACGCAGATTTAATAGGGATACCTATGATTGGAATAATAGGTAATCAAACTTTGAAAACAAATAAAATAGAAATTAAAAATAGGATAGAAAGTAAAAAAGACTCCATTTCAAAAGAAAACATATTAAATTATATAGAAACTTTATATAAAACTGATATAAATAGATAAAAATATGATTTTCTAATTTTATACTTCTTTTTCAGCTAAGATTGCTTCCTTCTCATATTTATTGTTTCTACCATTTTTTATTAATTCCCATAAATATTTAATTGGGAAAAATTTGATGGTATAAAACTGCTCAACATGTTTTAATTCATGTTTAATAATCCTCTCATTATTTCTATAATAATGAGAACCAAAAAATATTCTGTTAGAAAAAGTGAAAGCTGCAATATTAAATATTGCGCATATAAGACGAGACCAATAATTATTTATATATTTTATTTTTTTAGCTATATTCATTTTGTAAAATTAGTATTAGAATTCTTTTAGATTATAACAATTATAAGATATTAAAAAGGATATTTTTAAATTAACTTTTTAAATATTTAAATATTTTTAATTATGATGCATCTATATTAATTGTTTATTCGTCTATTTTTAACAGATTTTTATAAGTGTTTTTTTGGACTATTAATTTAGAAAAAAAATATAGTTCAGAATTTTTAAATAGTTGAATTTTTTATATAATCTATTCTAGGATTTTTTTACTTTTAATATAGAAAAGGAAATTATTGAATTTTTATTTTATTTTAATAATTTTAATTAGCTATTTATATGGTTCAATTCCTTTTAGTTTAATTATTCCTAAGACTTTCTGGAATATTGACCCCAGGAATTATGGAAGTGGGAATATAGGAGCAGCTAATGTTTTAAGAACTACCGGAACAGTTGCGGGAATAATCTGTTATTTGCTTGATTTTTCTAAGGGGTTACTTGGAGCAGGTCTTCCAATATTACTTTCAAATTTTGGATATATAAAGGAAAATCATTGGTTAATTATTTTTGGAGCTTTAGCAGCAATAATAGGACATTGCTGGCCCATTTATTTAAAATTTAGAGGTGGAAAAGGTGTAGCAACTGCAATGGGTTCTATAGTGACAATAAGTCCTAAAATATTTTTATTTTTTATAATAATCTATTTAATTATATTATTTAGTTTCAGATATACTTCACTTGCAGGGATAATGACTTTTGCGTTACTACCTTTAATTGGATATTTAATAAAATATTTTTTGTCTAATAGAATTGGACTTTCTGAATTTCTAATATTTTCTATGATTACAGCTATTGTCATAATATGGCAGCATCAAAGTAACATAAAAAGACTTTTAAATGGAACTGAAAGAAGGTTGGGACAGAAAGTAAAGGTGGATAAGTTATAAAATTGAAATTTTCATAATGGTAATAATTGAGAAACCTATTCTTTTATGTTATAATTTTTTCGATTTAAAATTTGATTTAGCCTAAAAGTGGGCAAAAGCCCACTTTTTTTAATGTATTTAGATTACTTAATTTTATTTATTTTTAAAATTATTTTTTTACTTTCTTATATTTGATTTTAAGTGGCCTAAAAGATTAATTATGAGAATTTTATAAATTAAGTTCTAAAATTTTAAATTAGATTATAGACATATTAGAAAATTAAAATTTTATTATTTTCTAAATTTGATTTAAATGAATAAATTTATTTTGAATTAAATAAGGCGAATATATATGAAGTATGAACTAATTGATGCTTTAAAGCAGATAGAAAGAGAAAAGGGGATTTCTTTTGAAACCATAGTAGAGACTCTTGAAATTGCTCTTTTATCTGCATATAGGAAAAAGTATGGAACAAGGAAAAATATTAGAGTTGAAGTTGATAAGTTAACTGGAGATATTAGAATATTTAAAATAATTAAAGAAAAAGATAGAGAGGAGAAAGAGGAGGTAATAGCTACCCCGTCAGATTTTGGAAGAATTGCAGCTCAGACAGTAAAACAGGTTGTAAAGCAAAGACTAAGAGAAGCAAGTAGGGAAGTTCTTTACCAAGAATTTAAAGATATGGTAGGGGAAATAATGACTGGAATCATAAGACAAACAGATCAAAGATTTACATTAGTTGATTTGGGAAAAGCTGAAGCTCTTCTTCCTCTTGGAGAGCAGATACCTGGAGAAAAATATGAATTAGGTGAGAGGATAAAATGTTACATAGTTGATGTTAAAAAAACTACTAAGGGACCACAGGTTGTTGTATCAAGAACTCATCCAGGGTTATTAAAAAGATTATTTGAGCTTGAAGTTCCAGAGATAACTGATGGAATTGTAGAAATAAATGGAGTGGTAAGGGAAGCTGGATATAGGTCGAAAATTGCAGTTTCTTCAAATGATGAAAGCATTGATCCAATTGGAGCTTGTGTTGGACAAAGAGGTTTTAGAGTAAGGATGGTTGTTAATGAGCTTTATGGAGAAAAAATAGATATTGTTAAATATAGTGATGATATTGCTGAATTTGTAAAAAATTCACTTAGCCCTTCAAAGGTAAGTGATGTTTTTACAAATGAAGAAGAGAAATTAGCTACTGTTATTGTTCCTGATGATCAAGTTTCTTTAGCTATTGGTAAAGATGGTCATAATGCAAGACTTGCTGCTAAAATTACAAAATGGAAAATAGATATTAAAAGTGAAAAACAATGGGCTATGGAAAAGATAAAGGAGATTGAGGAAAAAGAGGAGAAAGTCAAAAAGAAAGAAAAAAAGGTTAAAGCAGAAGCTAAGAAAAGGGGTAAGGAAAAAAAAGTAAAGAAAGTAAAGGTAAAGAGAAAGGTTAAAAAGAAGGAAGAAGAGAAAATAAAGAGAAAATGTAAAGCCATATTGAAAAGCGGAGAAAAATGCACTTATTCAGCTAAACCAGGAAGTGATTATTGTGGAATTCATAAAAAACTTGAATCTAAAAGAAAATAATAATATATTTAAAAATTAGTATCCAAATTTTTAACTTTTTAAAAATAAAGTATAATTAAATTTTAGAAATATATATGACTAAAAATAAAGCTAAGGTAAGAAGAGCGAGAACTGTAAACAGAACTTGTACAGGATGTGGCAAAGTTAGGAATAAAAGAGAAATGTTAAGAATTGTTAAGACTCCAGATGGTGAGATAATGTATGATTTAAAAGGGAAAATTCCTGGAAGGGGTGCATATATCTGTTATGATATTAATTGTGTTGAGATAGCATTTAAAAAAAATAGGTTAGCAAAAACATTAAAACATGATATTTCAGATAGTTTTAAAAATGATATTATTTCAATAACTTCAGATATAAAAAATAAGAACTAAATTATATTTTAATATAAAAATAGAAAAATAAAGTTAAATATAAATATAAGGTAAAGGTTTATGGTAAAGGAAATAATTAAGGACGGTAATAAAATAGAAAATAAAAAAGAAAAAAAAGTTGTTAATTTTGAAAAAAAACATGTTGAAGAGGTAAAAAAAGAAAATAAAAAAACTAAAAGAAAATCTAAGCAGAAAACTATAAAAATAAAACCTGGAATGACATTGAAGGAATTTGCTGATAATGTTAGTATTTCATCATCAAGTCTTATAAAATTACTTTTAGGTAAAGGTAAAATAATTACCATAAACCAATCATTAGATATTGAAATAATAGAAATTTTAGAAAAGGAACTATCTTTAAATATTAAACTTCCTACTAAAAAAAAAGAAAGACTTACTTTCAATAAAGTTGCAAAAGATTTAAGACCTAGACCTCCAGTTGTGACAATTATGGGACATGTAGACCATGGAAAAACTAAATTACTCGATGCAATTAGAGAAACACATGTTATGGAGTCAGAAGCTGGTGGAATTACTCAACACATTGGAGCTTACCAGGTTGATTATAAAAAGAAGAAAATAACATTTATTGATACACCAGGTCATGAAGCCTTCACTTCTATGAGAGCAAGAGGTGCACAAGTAACTGATATTGTTGTAATAGTTATTGCTGCTGATGAGGGAGTCATGCCACAAACAATTGAAGCTATTGATCATGCTAAAGAAGCTGAAGTTCCAATACTTATTGCTATAAATAAGATTGATCTACCAACTGCAAATCCTGATAATGTAAAAAGACAACTTCAAGAGATTGGTCTTGTTCCAGAAGAATGGGGTGGAGATATAGTAAATGTTGAAGTCTCAGCAAAAATGAAGACTAACTTGGACGAGCTCTTAGAAATGATACTACTCATTGCAGAAATTCAAGAACTTAAAGCTGATTATAAATCCGAAGCTCGAGGAACAGTAATAGAATCCCTTCTTGATGCCAGAAGAGGTTCAGTTGCATCGGTAATAATTAATAGTGGGATATTAAAAGTTGGAGGTGCCATTGTAGCAGGATTAACATCTGGTAAAGTAAGGGCAATAATAACCGATAAGGGGAAACACATAAAATCTGCACTGCCTTCTCAACCAGTAGAAATTTTAGGTCTATCCAAACTTCCTGAAGCAGGAGATGAATTTTTTGAAGTAGAAAATGAAAGAGCAGCAAGACAGATTGTTCAGGAAAGAAGCCTACAATTAGAACAAACTAAGATGATTCCCCCAAGACATATATCATTAGATGATATTGCAAAAAGATTTGAGGAAGGAAAAATTCAAGAATTAAAAATAATATTAAAAGGGGATGTTCAGGGTTCAGTAGAAGCAGTTAATGGAGTAATTTCTACAATAACTGAAGAAGAGGTTAAAATAAATATCATCCATAAAGGAGTAGGCGATATTTCTGAAACAGATGTTTTGTTAGCAACAGCATCAGATGCTGTTATCATAGGATTTAATGTTAATCTTTCTCCTGGTGCTAAAGAGATGGCTGAAATGGAAAATGTTGATGTAAGAACTTATGAAGTGATTTACAACTTAATAGACGAAGTTCAAGCAGCATTAAAAGGACTTCTTGCTCCAAAGAAGGTAGAGATTGAAAGAGGAAAAGTTGAAGTAAGACAGGTGTTCGAAATTCCAAGAATAGGAAAAATTTCTGGATGTTATGTTATTGATGGTGAAGTTGCTAGAAATTATTTTGTAAGGGTTAAGAGAAATGATGAGATTATATATAAGGGGAAAATAGCTTCACTTAAAAGATTTAAAAAAGATGTTAGAAAAGTTGTAGCAGGATTTGAATGTGGAATTGGTATTGAAGGATTTCAGGATATTGAGGAAGGAGATATTCTTAAAATCTATTCAATAGAAGAACAATCCCCATAGAGTATATCTTTTTAAAATATTAAGATAAATTGAAATAATAGAGATTATTCTAATCTTTAAATATTTTTATAGAATTATATACAATTGATATTAATACCAATTTATAAATAATCCAGTTTAAAAGGAAAAAATTTTTTCAACTTGAATTTGCATTTTTAATAAAAATTTTTACATAAAAATGATAATTGCAATAGCAGAGATAGAAATTAATCTACCATACTGCCAAAGTTTAAAAGATAAAAGGAGAATAATAAAAAGTTTAATTGATTCATTGGGGAAGAAGAATAACATATCTATAAGAGAAATTAATTATAGAGATTTATGGCAAAGATCATTACTTGGTATAACAAGCATATGTGATAACACAAACTCAGCACAGAGATTTTTGGATAGGATAAAGAACAAAATATATGAAAAAGAAGGTACACGAATTATAAGATTTATCTCCTCAATTCACTCTACAGAATAACCATACTAATTCCAAATAAACTGGTTTTTGAAAATTATTTCTAATAAAACCTGCTAAATCATTTTTAAATCTCAACAAACTTCTTTATCTACTTATTTTTAACTTTTAGAAATTAATTTATTATTTTCTCTACTTTTCCTGCTTTAAGGCATTTAGTGCATACTTTAATTTTTACTATTTTATTATTTCTTTTCACTTTTATAGTATGCAGATTGGGAAGCCATTTTCTCTTAGTCTTTCTATGAGAACGGCTTATCTTATGCCCGGTTTTTGGACCTTTTTTACAAATTTCACAAATTCTTGCCATGATATTATTAATTTTTATTTATTATAAATATTTTATAAGAAATTATCTTTTAAGCATAATTATAAATTATTTTTATGATTAATAAACGAATTATAAATTTAATATTTCCGAATTATAAAATAAAAAAGAATACATCTTTGATTTATAAGTCTGAAATTATAAGACCATTGTTTAAAAAAATCAAATATTTCTGTATTTATATTGCTTTATCATTACCTTATTAATTTTGTTTCTTACCTAGTTATGTTAACATTTACTAATTATCAATATTAGATGTAAGAAAAATTTTATAAGCTATAAACCTTATAGGTTAAATTAATAATTATATAATGTTACAAAAAATATCTAATATATTAATATAAAAACTAATTTTATAGGTAACATTATACTTAAAAAATATATATACAGGGTAATTAACGAAAATTTTTGAATTTTTATAGTTTTATAAATATCAAATTTAAAAAATTTAATATAACTGTTAGAATTTAAGTAGAGAAACAATAAGATACTGTCTATCGTCAAATAAAAATTAAAATATAAATCATTTGTTATTTTAAGATTATAATTTAAAAATCGGTATTTTGTAATAATAGTTTCTATAAATAAAAATCTATAGTTGGGGGTATTATATTGGAGTTTGAGGAGAAATCACATAGTCAAATACTAATATCTGATACAGCCATTGCTGAGATTGTAAGCCATGTTACAAGTGAATGTTATGGTATTGTGGGTTTAGTAAATCCATCTATCAAAGATGGGATAATAAAGCTTTTACATAAAGACCATCAGAGTAAAGGTGTTATAGTTGAAAGGGATGAAGGAAAAATTAATATCAAGATTTATGTTATAGCTCAATACGGTACAAACCTCAAGCAGGTTGCCAAAAGTTTAAGAAACACAGTTAGATTTAATCTAGAGAAATTAACATCTCTAACAATAGGAAAAATAAATATTTATATTCAGAAAGTAAATATACAATCAATTTAAAAGTTAGATTTTGAAATAACTAATTAAATAGTTTAAAAAGGTGTAAGAAATTTGGCAAAGGTACTTTTAGTTAATGATATTTATAATCTATTAGAATCTGCTTTTGCTTATTTGCAAAAGAATGAAGAAGAAATCAATGAATTAAATGTCTTTCCTGTGCCAGATGGAGATACTGGTACAAATATGGTTCTTACAATGCAATCCATTTTTCAAGAATTGTCATCATTAAATGAATTACATATGAAAAATTTTACAAATGCCGTAATACAGGGATCCCTTTTAGGTGCAAGGGGCAATTCTGGTGTAATTCTTTCCCAGATTTTTCGCGGGATGTTAGGTTATATTAAAAATAAAAAGGAAGTTAAAATAAAGGATTTTGTAAAAGCTTTGGACATCGGGAAAAAAGTGGCTTATCAGGGTGTAATGAAACCAGTTGAAGGAACAATGTTAACTGTTATTAAAGATATCGCAAAATCTGCAAAAGATGAATTTAAAAAATGTGATACTATGGAGAAATTTTTTGAAAAAATCGTAGAGGAAGCCAAAAAGTCTGTGGAGAGAACCCCACTGCTTTTAGATGTATTAAAAGAAGCAGATGTTGTTGATGCTGGGGGTCAAGGATTATATATAATATTTTTAGGAATGCTAAGTAGATTGAAAGGGGAAGAATTAAAGCCAACTGTAACAACAAAAGGAGTTGAATTTATGGGATTAGGACAACAAAAGGGAGAGTTAACTTATACATATTGCACCGAGTTCTTATTAGAAGGTAAGAATATTGATATAGATAAATTGAAAAGTTATATTGAAAAGAGGGGGAACTCAGTTCTTGTTGTTGGTGACAGTGAAAATGTACATATACATGTTCACACTAATGAACCTCATTTAGTGATGAGAAAAGCTCTAAAAGAGGGTGAAATTCATAATATAAAAATTGACAATATGAAAGATCAAGCAGAAGCTCAGAAAATTGAAGAGGTTTTAGATGAGATTGGAGTAATTTCAGTTTGCGTAGGTGATGGTAATAAAGCTATTTTTGAGAGTTTAGGTGTAAACGCTGTAGTTGATGGTGGCCAAAGCATGAATCCAAGCACTGCTGATATTGCTCAAGCTGTAGATAGATTACCTTATAAAAGTGTAATAATACTTCCAAATAATAAAAATATAATTGCATCAGCTAATCAGGTAAAAGAATTAACTGAAAAGGATGTAGTTGTAATAAATAGCAAATCAATTCCACAAGGTTTTTCTGCTATGCTCTCTTTTAATAAAGACTTAGAACTTGATGTAAATGCGAAATCAATGGGAGAAAGCTTAGAATATGTTAAAACAGGAGAAATTACCTTTGCTGTTAGAGAAACAAAATCTAGTATTGGTAATATTAAGAAAGGGGATGTTATAGGATTTTACAATGATGAATTAGTAGTTATAGGAGATGATTTTATAAAAACTACAATTTCATTAATTGAAAAAATGGTGGATGATGAAAGCGAGATAATAACTATATATTATGGTGAGGATGTTTCAAAAAAAGAAAGAACCGAAATAGAAAAACATCTTAATGATAAATTCCCAGAAAAAGAGATAGAGATTCATCATGGTGGTCAACCATTATATCCATTTTTAATATCTGTTGAATAATTTTTTATAGTAATTACTTTATTAAAAGTTTTCTATTCTTATTTTCAAATTAAAATACTCTTTGTTTAAAATTTTTTTGTAAAAACTTATTTTGTAATGTTTGATTATATTAAAAACAGAAATATTGCTGTTGACAATAAAAAATTAACTTTTTTTGGAGGAATAGCTTCAAATCACTATTTAAATGAGAAAATTACTCCTAAATTAACCCTACCAAAGAAAAATGATATAGAAAACCAATTATTTTTAAACACTCCAATATTAAAAACACGAGGATTAGGAATTGGAAAAGTTATATCTAAAAAATTAGCTAAACTAAATCTATTTTCAATAAAGGATTTACTTTATCATTTTCCAAGAACTTACATAGACCTCTCAAAAGTTAAAAAAATTTGTGATGTCAGGGAGGGTGAGGAAGTTACAGTAACAGGAGTTGTAAATATAGTTGATAAAAGCAGAACAAGAAGTAGAAAAGATCTGCTGAAAATAGTTATTTGGGATAAGACTGGATACATAACTGGAATTTGGTTTAATCAAAATTATATTGCTGATACCTTAAAAAAGGGAACCTTCGTAGCATATAGTGGTATAGTAAAATATAAATTTAATGAGCTTCAGATATCAAATCCACTTTACGATATATTGGATATAAAAGGTGCAAAAGAACAAATTCATACTGGTAGAATAATACCAAAACACCCATCCACTGCTGGAATCAGCACAAAATTTTTAAGAAGAATCTTTAACAAAACTCTTTCAAGATATGGTATTTTTACTGATCCATTACCATATTACATTAAGGATAGACAAGAATTTTTGACCTCTTTATCAAATTGTATAAAGCAAGTTCATTTTCCTGTCTCCTTTAAATTATCACAAATTGCAAGAAATAGACTTATCTATAATGAACTATTTTTTCTACAATTAGGATTAGCTCTTAAAAAAAGAGCTCAAACCATAGAGCTAAGATCATTTAAAATGGATGTTAACAAACTAGAAATTAAAGAATTTATAGATAGTCTTTTATTTGAGCTCACATCTGCTCAGAAAAGGGTTATAAGTGAGATAAAAGAGGATCTTTCAAAATCAGTTCCTATGAATAGATTACTTCAAGGAGATGTTGGCTCGGGAAAAACAGTGGTTGCATTAATTTCAATGATAATTTCTTCGTTAAACAGTTATCAGTCTGCAATTATGGTTCCTACAGAAGTTTTAGCCTGGCAACATTACAAGAATTTTAAAAAAATATTAAAAGGCAGTGATATTGATGTTTTTTTATTAAGCGGTTCTATTTTGCCTAAAGAAAGATCAAAAACTTTAAGGAAGATTAAAGAAGGTGAAAATCAAATTATTGTTGGAACTCATGCCTTAATTCAAGAAGGAGTTAATTTTTCTAATTTAGGATTAATTATTGTCGATGAGCAACATAGATTTGGAGTTACTCAGAGAAAAAAACTTAAAAGCAAAGGTAAATATCCTCATGTCTTAACCATGTCTGCTACACCTATACCTAGAACTATTACTCAAACAATTTATGGTGATTTAGATGTTTCAACTATTGATGAAATGCCTCCAGGAAGAGGTGAGGTTGAAACAATATTTTATAAACCAGATGAAAGAGAAAAAGCTTATGATTTGATTAAAATACAGTTAAATGAGGGCAGGCAAGCGTTTATTATTTGTCCATTAATTGAGGACTCAAATTTACTTCAAGTTAAATCAGTGATTAAGGAAGCAGAGCAGTTACAGCAGGTAATTTTTAAGGATTATAAGGTTGGAATAATTCATGGTCAGTTGCCACATAAAAACAGAGAAGAGATTATGGAAAAATTTGAAAATGAAAAGCTTAATGTTCTAATATCTACGACTGTTATAGAAGTGGGTATAGATATAAAAAATGCAACGGTAATGTTAATAGAAAATGCAGATCGATTTGGATTAGCTCAATTGCATCAATTAAGAGGGAGGATTAGAAGAGGGGAATATAAATCCTATTGTCTCATTTTTGCTGATATAAAGACTGATGAAGCTTTTAGAAGAATAAACGCTTTTTTAAGTACAGAGGATGGTTTTGAGATTGCTAATAAGGATTTAGAAATTAGAGGTGAGGGAGAGATTTTTGGTGAAAGACAATGGGGTCTTCCAGATTTAAAGATTTCAAGTATAGTAAGGGATAAAGAAATTCTAAATAGAGTAAGAAAAGATGCATTTTCAATAATTGAAAACGACATTAAACTTAGTTCACCAATTACCAAAGTTTTAATAAATTATTTAAATTTTGAATATCCAGAAAGTAAGTTCTGGCAAACTTAATAATTAAGAATATATTAAATTTAATAGAAAATTATATGAGAATTATTGCTGGTAGAGCAAAGGGCAGAAAATTAAAATGTAAAAAGGGTTTATCTGTAAGACCTATGACAAATAGAATAAAGAAAATTGTTTTTGACATTATATCAGAAAAGATTATAGAAGCTAATATATTAGATTTATATGCTGGTTCAGGATCATTGGGAATTGAAGCATTAAGTAGAGGAGCAAAAAAAGTAATTTTTGTGGAAAAAGATTATAATGCAGCAAAATTTTTAAAACAAAATTTAATAAATACAAAATTTAAAGAAGATGCGAAGATATTAGTTATGCATGTTTCTAAATCAGTAAATATCTTAGCTAATAAAGATTTAAAATTTGATATCATATTTTGTGACCCACCGTATAATATAAAAGAAATAAAAATAAAAAATATTTTAGAGAACATAATTAAAAAAAATATTTTAGATATAGATGGGATATTAATTTATCATCATCCAAAAAGAATTTATTTTCCTTATATTTCAGAGAAATTAAAACTTGTAAAAAGTATAAAAGTTGGAGAATCAAAAGTATCTTTTTATCAATATTTAAGTCAATAGTTAATATCTTAAAAATTAAAGTAAAAATTGTAATTTAAGGGGTAAAAATGAAAACTATAGCAATTTGTCCAGGAAGTTATGATCCAGTTACATCTGGTCACAAGGATATATTCATTAGAGCGGCAAATTTATATGACAAGGTTATTGTGGCAGTTACAGAGAATCCAAGAAAAAAATCATATTTTCCAATTGATGTAAGAGTCAAATTATTAGAAAAAGTTGTTGAACCTTATCAAAATATAGATGTTTGCCATTTCGATGGGTTATTAGTTAATTTCGCAAGAAAAAATAAAGCAAAAGTAATAGTAAAGGGATTAAGAGCAGCATCTGATTTTGAAAATGAGTTCCAAATGGCACAAGTAAATCATAAATTGGCTCCAGAAATTGAGACAGTTTTTTTAGTAACCAAAACAGATTATGCATTCTTAAGTTCCAGTGCTGTAAAGGAAGTATTACAATTTGATGGTTGTATTGAAAATTTAATACCACTGGAGATAAAGGATAATTTGATTAAATATTATAATCAATATAAAAAAGATAAATAATTTACAATTCTAATTTTCTCTAATTTTTTATTTAATAACCTCTCTTATAGTTTTATATTAATTTGATTTCATCTATTTACTTTAATTCTTCAGTGAAATGATTTATTATATCTACTAATTAATTCATAAATCTAAACTAATAATTTATTTATAAATATAAATTTTTAAAAGGAGTTATGTTGGAACCATTAGATGAAATAGAAAAATTTGAAGAATTAATTTCAAAAAGTAAGAGAGTTCCTCTCACTTCAAATATTATTTTAAATGAGGGAAAAGTTTACGAATTCTTAGATAGGTTAAGAGCTTCTTTTCCTGAGGAATTTAAGGAAGCAAGATGGATTGTAAAAGAAAGAGATCAGGTATTACATGATGCAAAGGCTGAATCTGATAGGATAATTAGTGATGCACAAGAAGAAGCAAACAGATTGGTTTCAGAAACTAAAATTATAAAGAATGCAAATAGAGAATCAGAAAGGATCATAAGAGAAGCTGAAACAAAAGCGAGAGAGTTGAAATTAGAGGCTGAAGACTATATAGATTCAAAGCTAGCTGGCCTGGAAGCTACTCTTCAAAAGCTATTAACATCAATAGAAAAGGGGAGACAGAAATTATCCGGGAAGGAAATTACCTTAAAGGAACAGGAAACTTTTTAAAATTTGTAGTTAATTTTTTAATTTTTTAAAATTTTATAGTTTATTTTCTAATAAGAAATTGAGCTTCAAAGAGAAGATTCTATTTGATTTAAATAGCTTAAGTTCAGAAAAGGAATCCATTCATAAGGGTATAAAATTTGAATTTTACAGTCCTATTTCTTTTTATGGTCAGTATAATCTGAGTGGACCATGTAATGCAAGTCTGGATTTTTCATATACACCAAAAGTTATAACCTGTAGGGGATTTGCAAAGGTATTATTAAAAGCATTATGTAACAGGTGTTTAGATGAAGTAGATTTCAAATTGGATGTTGAAATAAATGAAATCTTTAATAAGAATAAAGGAGAGGATAGCAGATATAGTTGTTCTAGCAAGGAACTTGGTTTTTTAAAAGATAATAAATTAGATATTACTAAAATGATAACAAGTGAAATTATTCTAAATTTGCCTCGAACTGTGCTTTGCAGAGAAGATTGTAAAGGTTTATGTCCTATTTGTGGTAAAAACAGGAACAAAGAAGTTTGTAATTGTATTACAGAAAGAATAGACCCAAGAATGGCTAAGTTAAAAAATTTTAAATAAAAAGAATTCGAATTTATGTAACAAAATTTTAAATCAAATAGACTACAGGAATTTTATATTTTATAATATTAGTTTTTTATAATCTTTTAAATTTTATGGAGGTTGGTTATTGGCTGTTCCTAAAAGAAAAACTTCAAAATCAAGAAGAGATAAGAGAAGAAGTCATCACAAATTGAATTTCCCAACTTTGGTTGAATGTCCACAATGTCATAAACCCAAAATTCCACATAGAGTATGTCCCAATTGTGGATATTATAATAAGAGGGAAGTAATAAAAGTTGAAAAGAAAAAATAGAGATTGGAGGTAAAACTTGAGTCTCAAGCCTCTCTTTTATCCAAGTTCTATAGCAGTCATTGGTGTATCCAGGAAAGAATATAAGGTTGGACACTTAATATTTGATAACATTAGGAATTCGGGATTTAAAGGACCATTTTTTCCAGTAAATCCAAGGGCAGATGAGATTCATGGAATAAAATGTTATCCAGTAATACTTGATATTCCAACAGATATTGAAATGGCAGTTATAGTTGTACCTGCAAAATTCGTTCCAAAAGTTATGGAAGAATGTGGTGAAAAGGGAGTAAAAGCTGTATTAATAATTTCAGCAGGTTTTAAGGAAACGGGTATTGAAGGTGCAAAGTTAGAAAAAGAAGTAGTCAAAATTGCTAAGTCTTATGGAATAAGAACTGTAGGACCAAATTGTTTAGGAGTAATAAACACAGATTGTCCTTATAATGCATCTTTTACAACCCATACTCCAAGAAAAGGAAATATATCATTCTTTTCACAATCGGGTGCTTTATGTGCTGCAATTTTAGACCATTCAGTTGAGGAAAAAATAGGTTTTCATAAGTTTGTTAGCTTAGGAAATAAAGCGGATCTTACAGAAGTTGATTTTCTTGAGGATTTTCTAAAAGATCCCAAAACAAAAGTTGTTACTGGTTATTTAGAGGGGATATCAGAGGGAGAGAAGTTTATTAAAGTTGCTTCTAAGGTTTCAAAAGAGAAACCAATAATATTAGTGAAATCTGGTGGTACTGATTCAGGAGCAAGAGCGGTTTCATCTCATACTGGAACTCTAGCCGGGTCTCAAGCTGCATATGATTCTGCTTTTAAACAAAGTGGTATAATTCAAGCTCATTCTATTCAGGATTTATTTGATTATTCTATAGCTTTTACTTATCAACCTCTACCTTTAGGAAGAAGAGTAGCAATAGTTACAAATGCTGGAGGTGCTGGAGTAATGACAAGTGATGCATGTGAAAGAAATGGTATAATACTTTCACAATTTTCCTCAGCAACAATTGATAGACTACAAAGTTTCTTACCAAGTGCAGCAAGTATTTATAATCCAGTAGATGTTTTAGGAGACTCATTAGCGGATAGGTATTTAAGAGCAGCGGATTTGTTGGTTTTAGATGAGAATGTTGATGCACTAATTGCTCTTTTAGTACCGGCAGCTCCAACACAAATAAGAGAAACAGCATTAGGATTAGCTGAACTTTCAAAAAGAACAGATAAAACCATTATAGCCTGTTTTATGGGTAAAGACCATGTAAAAAAGGGTGTAGATATATTAATTGAAAACTCAATGCCTAATTATTACTTCCCGGAAAGAGCAGTTGCATCTTTAGCAGCAATGGTTAGATACCATAAATATTTAATTTCACCAGAAAAAATTTATAAAAAATTTGATATAGACAAAGAAAAAGTCAAAAAAATTTTTGAAAAAGCCATTTCTGAGGGTAAAAGATATTTAAGTGATGAAAAGGCAAGAGAAGTTATAGAAGTATATGGTATAAGAATCCCAAAGACTAAGTTAGTAAAAGATATTGATGAGGCTGACGAAATAGCAGAGGAAATTGGCTATCCTCTTGTTTTAAAAATATCTTCACCAGATATATTGCATAAAACTGATATTGGTGGTGTTAAAATAGGAATAAAAAATGAAAAAGAATTAAGAGAAAATTTTGAAGATATAAAGAGAGAAGCAAAAAGCTATATGCCAAATGCAAGAATGTTGGGGGTGATATTACAGGAATTTATAGATGCTAAAAGAGAAGTTATATTAGGGATGAATAAGGATCCTCAATTTGGTCCTTTACTCATGTTTGGACTTGGAGGGATATATGTAGAGGCATTAAAAGATGTTTCATTCAGAGTTGCTCCCATAACTGATAGTGAAGCTTGGGAAATGATATCTGAAATAAAATCTTACCCTATTCTTAAAGGTATGAGGGGAGAAAAACCTGCTGATATTAATTCAATAGTGAATGCACTTCTTAGACTATCACAACTGGTAACTGATTTCCCTAATATTTTAGAGATGGATATAAATCCCTTAATGGTTTATGATAAAGGAAAAGGGTCTGTAGCTACAGACGTAAGAATTTCATTAGGAGGGTGATTTAATGGTTACATGTTATATAGTATCAAATGAGGAATTCTCTGGAAAAAGCACAATTTGTGCTGGATTGGGATTAATTTTAAAAGACCAGGGATATAATATAAATTTCATTAAACCAGTAGGAACTCATCCTAAGAGAGTTAAAGATACTATCATAGATGGTGATGCAGAATTTATGTGTGAGGTTTTAGGTACATGTGAAGTTTTAGAGTATTATTCACCAGTTATATTAACTCCCGAATTATACACGAAAGTTTTAAAAGAGGAAATACCTAATTTTATGAAAAAGATAGTTGAAGTGCATAAAAAAGCAGTGGGAGATATGGATTTGACTTTAATGGAAGGAGCTAGAACTATAAATGATGGTCTGGCACTTGGAGTCTCGGTTCCACAGATATGTAAAAAGATTTTTCCAAAAATTATCTTAGTGGCAAAATACAGGTGGGGAATGGTTGATGAGATACTATATATTAAACAACAATTAGAAGATTACTTCTCTGGTGTAATTATAAATATGATTCCAAGAGATGAAATAGAGTATATAGAGGAAAATTTAATTCCTTATCTAAATAAAAAGGACATTCCTGTATTTGGAACAGTAATAGAGAATAAATTACTTTCATCAATAAGCGTCAGGGATTTGGCGATGAATTTAAATGGACAGGTATTGTGTGCTCATGATGATGTTGATGAACTTGTTGAGGCATTCATGGTTGGAGCAATGGGTCAGGAAAAAGCATTGAGATTTTTTAGAAGGGTAGCAAATAAAGCAGTTATTACAGGTGGGGATCGAGCTGATATCCAGCTAGCAGCATTGGAAACTTCCACAAAGTGTCTTATATTAACCGGTGGTTTTCAACCAAGTGCCATTGTTTTAGGAAGAGCTGAGGAATTGGGTGTTCCAATGGTATTAGTTCCTTATGACACGTTAACTACAGTTGAGAAGACAGAAAAAATTGTGGGACATCTCAGAATTCATGAAGCTCAGAAAGTAGCTAGGTTGAAGGAAATATTAACTGAGCAGGTTACAATAGATGAAATAAAGAAATCTATTGGTATTTAAATTAATATTAATTACTTGTTATATTGTCACTTTATTAAAGTTTAGGAATTTTAAATGATATTTTTCCACTAAGTTTATTGACATTATCATTGTAATAGATAAAGTTTCTTGTTTAATAAATATTTTATTAGTTAGATATTATTTTTTATAATTGGACTGTTAATTTAATTGTTGAAAGGGTTTGAATTTGAACGATAGAACATTAGAAAAAATTACAATTGCAGTTGATGCAATGGGTGGTGACTACGCACCCGAAGAGATAATTAAGGGAACGATTCTATATTTAAAAGAGAGTAATATAAAAGCTAATGATTTTAGAATCATCTTAGTTGGTGATGAAGGAAAGATAAATAATCTATTGCAAAAGCATGAATATGATAAACGTAGATTATCAGTTATAAAAGCTACGCAAAAGATAGAACATGATGAAAATCCTGCAATTGCTGTTAAAAAGAAAAGGGACAGTTCTTTAAATGTGTGTTCTAAATTGTTAAAAGATAAAATAGCAGATGGTATGGTTTCAGCTGGTCCAACGGGTGCAGTCATGATTTCTGCTATTTTAAATATTGGCAGAATTAAGGGGGTTAAAAGACCTGCATTAGCAGGATTTATTCCTACTATAAAAAATCCAGTATTACTACTCGATATTGGTGCAAATGTTGATTGTAAACCAAATTTTTTATTACAATTTGCAATTATGGGAAAGATCCTATATGAAAATCTATTACAACAAAGTCAACCAAAGATTGGTTTGCTAAGTATCGGTGAAGAGAAAACTAAGGGTAATGATTTAGTTAAGCTGTCAAATAAATTAATTTCAAAATCTATTGAAAATTTCATGGGAAATGTTGAGGGTCATCAGATATTAAGTGGAAAAGCTCATGTCATAATATGTGATGGGTTTACTGGTAATGTTCTTATAAAATCCATGGAAGGAACAGCAGAATTAATATTTAACCAGTTAAAAGATGCATTTCTTAGTAATATAGTAAGAAAATCTGGTGCATATCTTTTAAGACCTGCGCTAAAAGAACTTAAGAATAAATTTGATTATAGAGAATATGGAGGTCTTCAACTCTTAGGAATAAACGGTGTTTGCATAAAAGCCCATGGACGATCAAAAGCTAAAGCAATAAAAAACTCTATAAAAGTAGCTGTAAATGCAATAAAAAGTGGAATAATAACAAAAATAGCAGATGAAATCAGTAATTATATAAATTAGAGAGTTAGGTCTTGAAATATAACATTCATAAAAATTACTGATGATAATATTTTCTTGAAACTAATAACTTTATTTCTCGTCTAAAAAATTAAAATTTTATAAAGGTATAAACCTATATTAATTTAATTTATAGATTAATTTATAGTAAAATATTTTTTAATTTACTTTATAGGATAAACTTGAATTTAGGGTTTTATACGTAACTAGAACAATATAGATAATATATATATATTTTTTTAGGGGTAATATGGAAAAAGAAGAAATTTTTAAAAAATTAAAAGAAATACTCATAGATATATTGGATATAAAAGAAGATAAGATAACATATGAAGCCACATTCTTAGATGATTTTGGAGCTGATTCTTTAGATATAGTTGAAATAGTTATGGCAATGGAAGAAGCTTTTAATATTGAAATACCTGATGAGGATGTAGAAAAGATTTCATCTGTGAAAGATGCAGCTGAATATATTCAATCAGTGATTTAATTTCAATATTTTTACTTAAAAAGAGCATTTTTTATAAATATTATTGATAATGGTTATTATCTTGTATAATAATGGCTTTTGGTAATTGTTGAATTATCAAAAGCCTTTACATATTAAGGATATGGTTATAATTAAATGATTTTATCTGGGGTTATATGGATATTTAAATTCCTATGAAGTAAAATATATTATAAATATTTTATTTTTGTTAACATCTAATTATTTTTGAAATTACTTATTTATGTAAATTTCATTTAAATTATTAAATATTTTCTGATTTATTTAAACAAAAAAGCAAATATATAAAATTATTTAATTTAGATGTTTAGATAGCAAATATTTATTGATTTCTAAGTATAGAAAAAATAAAGCAGAAAATAAATTTAAACAAAAGATCATTTTAAGTTAAAAGATATATGGATTTAGAAGAAATTATAAATTGGGAAAAGGAACAAAAACTTTCATTCAAAAATAGACAAATTTTAATTCAAGCTTTGACTCATCGCTCATATACCAATGAAATCGATAAAACTGCAAAAACAAATGAAAGATTAGAGTTTTTGGGAGACTCTGCTCTCTCATTTATAATCATTTCTTATTTATATAATAAATTTCCTGAAAAAAGTGAGGGAGAACTAGCAAAAATTAAGTCTAATTTAGTGAGTTCTGAAACCTTAGCACAATTGGCAAACGAAATTAATTTAGGAAGAGTTATTATCTTAGGAGAGAATGAAGAGCGAGAAGGAGGAAGGGAAAAGGAATCAATTTTGTGCGACAGTTTAGAAGCATTAATAGGAGCTATTTATTTAGATTTAGGAATAGAAAAAATAAAAGAGTGGGTTATTAATTTATACTATAAAAAAATTGATGATGAAGTTAAAAAACCATTTTTAGATGATTATAAGACAAGACTACAAGAGATATTAGCTCAGAAAAAAATTGGGAAATTACGCTATAAAATTTCAAAAGAGGAAGGACCTGATCACGATAAACTATTCTTAGCTAAAGCTCTTTTAGCTAATAAAGTGATTGGTGAAGGTTGGGGAAGTAGCAAGAAAGATGCTGAACAGGAAGCAGCAAAATTAGCTTTAATGAAAATTTTAAAAAATATATAAAATAATTTAATTTAATATTTGAAACTATGTTTATAAAAGAAATTACATTACACGGATTTAAATCATTTGCTGAAAAGATAAAAATTGAATTTAATCCAGGAATTACAGTTATAGTTGGTCCTAATGGAACTGGGAAAAGTAATATTGTTGATTCAATTGCATGGGTTTTAGGTGAACAGAGTCCTAAATCTCTCAGAGGCATTAGTATGGAAGATATCATTTATTTAGGAAGTCCCACTAAATCTCCCTTTAACATCGCAACTGTTAGATTAATTCTAAATAATGAAGACAATACTTTACCCATAGATTTTCAAGAAATTTCAATCCAACGTCAAATGTCAAAAGATGGGAGTAGTTTATATCTACTAAATGATGTTCCTTGTCGACTCATTGACTTAAAAGCACTTATTGCTAATGCTGGGTTGGGCAAAAAATTTAAGTCAATTATAAACCAGGGTGAACTTGATACTGTTCTAACCAGTCATCCAGCAGAAAAAAGACATCTAATTGAAGACGTTTGTGGTGTAACAAAATATGAGATAAGAAAGAAAAAGGCATTTAGAAAATTAAAAAAGACTGATGTAAATATTTTCAGGTTAAAAGATATAGTTTCTGAAGTGAATAGACAATTAAGACCTTTAAAGATACAGGTTGAAGCTGCTAAAAGATATTCCCAGTTAGAGAGGAAGATAAGGGAAAGAGAATTGTCACTTATATCAACAAAATTGCTGGACATTAGAAAAAGGCAGGAAGAATTTAGAAGAAAAGAGCAAAAATTCAAAGTAGAAATTGAGGAATTAAAAAATTATTTAAAACAATTAGAAACTGAAAAGAATAAAATAGTGAAAAAAAAGAAAGGCATCTCATCTAAACTTCAAGAGGATTTCAATAATCTATACAAAATAGAAAAAAATGTAGTTTCAATAAATGGTTGGATATCCTTAATAGGAGAGAAAAGAAAAAATCTTAAATCAATAATAAAAAATTTGCTAGGATTTGACATATCTTTATACAAAAACAGAGAAATCGTAAAAATAGAAATAGATAAACTAAGGAAAAAAATAGCAGATTTAAAAAATAGTATAGAAACTGAGGAAGAAAGATTAAAAGAAATAAACATTTCTTTAGAAAATATAAAGGAAGAAATATCTCAAAAAAATATAATTTATGATAAACATAAAAATAGATTACAAATACTTCTTTCAGATTTATCTAATGAGAAAACTACAGAATTACCTTCACTTTCTAAAACCTTAAATTTATTAAAAGGTGATATTAACGAAGTAATATCAAAAATTAGTGAAATGAGATCAATTTTTATAGAAATTCCATCCTCACTAAATGAGAAAAAGGATATTTATTCAAATATTCATTTAAAAAGAGAAGATATTAAAGAGATTTTTGACTCAAGTGAATCAAAATTATTAAATATCAAATCAGATTTACAAAATAGTTACATAAATTCTAAAAAATATGAATCTATTTTAAAGAATTTAGAGAATCATTATATGAGAATAAGAAGTTCCCAAAATCAGATAGATAATTTATTAAATGATGAAAGGAGTAATTTAAATAAATTAAAAGATATAGAAATATCTTTATCAGTACTTAACGAGAAGAAGCACAACCTTGAAGTTAAGCTTAAGGAACTAATTAAAAGAGAGAATATTTTAGATAGCGATTTTACATATAGAAAAAAATTATTAGGGAATTTAAAGAATATTAAGAAAAAAGAGGATCATTTAGAAAATATATTTTATAGAATGGGAGAAGTTTCAAAATATATTGTCAAAATGCTGAATAATTTGAATAAGGAGGAGAAAGGAGAAATAAAAAAACATGAAATAAGAAAAAAAGAAATTAATGAAGAAATAAATAATAACTTTGAAAAATTAGAAAAATTTAAAGAAGAATACCAGATTTTTAGTTTAAATAATGTTCAATTAGAAGCAAATTTAAATTCTAATTTAAATGATTTGAGAAGATTAGGATACAATACAATAGATAAAGCTTTTAAAGATATACCTGAGATATTAAGTGTAGAAAGTATGGAAAAAAAAGAGGAAGAAGTTGAAAATCTTAAAAGGGAGCTATATAAAATAGGTCCAACAAATCCCGTCGCATTAGAAGATTATCAGAAACTTGATGATAGAAAAAAATTTTTAAATGAACAGATAAGGGATTTAAAAAATGCAAAAAAAGACCTGTTGAAATTGATTTCACAATTAGAAAATCAAATGAGAAATCTATTTTTAGAATCTTTTGAAAAAGTAGGTATGAATTTTAGAGAGATTTTCAAAACACTCTTTCCCAATGGAGATGCACATTTAGAACTTATTAAATCTGGCGATGATGAAGAATTGGGAGTTGATATAAAAGTAAATATTGGCGGAATAAAAAATAGGGCAATATCACTTCTATCTGGCGGAGAAAAAGCATTAGTATCAATTGCTTTCATTTTTGCTCTATTTAAACTCATGCCAAGCCCATTCTATATTTTAGATGAAGTAGATGTAGCATTAGATGAAATAAATTTACAGAGGTTCATAAACTTAATAGAGAAATTTAGAAAACATTACCAACTAATAATAATTACACATCAAAGAAGAACTATGGAAATGGCTGATGTCTTGTATGGAGTAACTATGAATAAGGATGGTATTTCAAAAATTGTTTCAGAAAAAATCAAGAGATATGAAAATTCCTAAAAATCAAAAAAGTTATTTCAATTATGCCATAAAAAAGCAAGAGATAGGATATTATATTAAAATGTTTGTAAGTTAAACATAATATTTTTAAAGTATTTTTAAGATATAGTAGAAATAATTATTTAAAAAAAAATAATAAAAAGTTGATAAATTTTTAAAAACTGTTTATAATTTGCCATAATCAAAAATTAAAAAGGAGGAGGTGTTATTGGCAGTTAAAATCAGACTTACAAGAAGAGGTGCAAAGAAGAAACCTTTTTATAGAGTTGTGGTTGCGGATGCAAGAATGCCAAGGGACGGTAGGTTTATCGAAATTGTGGGGACATATAATCCACTTTCTGAACCGTCTGAAGTAAAAATTGATAGCGAAAAAGTAAAGAAATGGTTAAAACGAGGAGCAATTCCCACAAGAACAGTGGAGAAATTGCTGCGCATTGTAGGAATTGAAACTAAGTAGTTTTTTAACACACAGGAGGTATTAAATGAAAGACTTATTAGAGTTTATCGCAAAAGCATTAGTTGATGAACCAGATTCAGTGGAGGTCAAAGAGATAGGTGAAGGTAGATCAGTAATTTTGCAACTCAAAGTTGCAGATAGCGATATAGGAAAAGTTATTGGTAAAAAGGGAAGAATAGCCAATGCTTTAAGAGTAATCATAAAAGCAGTGGCTACAAAAGGTGGTAAGGTTGCTATAGTTCAAATAATAGATTAATTTCTTGATTAAATTTTTAAGTCTGATTTTTAACTGTAAATAGGAAGTTGACCCCTAAATCTCATTTGATTGGAAATATAACAAGAGTAAAGGGGATTAATGGTGATGTGACAGTTAAACTTCTTACTGATTTTCCAAAAAACTTAAAGAGAAACACTGTCCTCTATTTGCAAGAAAATCTATCTGAAGAAAATAAACTATCGATAGAAAAGATAGTCCTTAGTGGCGATATTGCAAAAATAAAATTTGTCAATATTAATAACAGGGACAGAGCTAAAGAACTAATAGGATCTTTTCTATATAAAAAATCCTGCAAATCTCCAAAACTTTCTACTAATAGCTATTGGGCTTATCAAATCATTGGTTTAAAAGTATATGATGAAGATGATAACAATCTTGGTGTAGTGGAAGAAATATGGAGAACAAAAACCAATGATATTTATGTAGTAAGAAGTAAAAATGAGGTAGACAATAAAGATACAGTAGTAAATAAAGTTGAACTAAAAAGTAGGGATTTTACTCACAAAAAGAAAGAATATTTAATTCCAGCAGTTAAGGATATTGTGAAAGAAGTTGACTTGAAGAATAAAAAAATGATAGTTAAGATGATTCCAGGAATGGAAGATATATAAATTATAATGACTAACATTGAGGTAGAAAATATGCAGATAGATATATTAACTATATTTCCAGATATGTTTGAGTCTGTTTTTAAATATGGAGTCATCTCAAAGGCACTTGAGAAAAAGCTTTTTACTCTAAAAATACATAATCTAAGAGACTTTTCACCTTTAAAACACAGTAGAGTTGACGATGAACCTTATGGCGGTGGACCAGGGATGGTAATGAGGCCGGAACCAATATTTAATTCTGTGAGAGAAATCATTAAAAGATCAAGTTTTGAAAAAAAGGATATAAATGTTATTCTATTAACCCCTGAAGGTGAAAAGCTTAACCAATCAATAATGAGCTCAATTTCTTCATTTAAAAAATTAATTATTATATGTGGAAGATATGAGGGAGTTGATGAAAGAATAAAAAAATGTTTAGTTGATAAATTGATATCAATTGGTGATTATGTGATTTCTGGTGGTGAAATGGCTGCTATGGTTTTGGTAGACGGTTTGGTAAGACTAATTCCAGGTGTATTGGGAAATATTGAATCTCTTGATAAAGAATCTTTTTCCGGAAATTTACTTGATTATCCTCAATATACAAGACCATTTGATTTTGAGGGAATGAAAGTTCCGGATATATTATTAAGTGGAAATCATAAAAAAATAACCAAATGGAGAAAAGAAAGAGCAAAAGCAAAAACAGAAAGACTAAGACCTGATTTATTGGAAAATAAAGAAAATCAATAAGGATAATTTAAATTATCTATTTTAAAAGTTGTAACATCCATGCTATTTATAATTAAAAATTAATTGTTTTTTCTTAATTTAAAATTAGTATATTAATATATTCCCTTCTATTTTAAATGGTCTTTACATTTGGTCTTTTAATGCTATAATAGTTCAAATGAAATGAGAGGAGCAAATTGTCAAAGTTATTAGATATAGAAAAAAAATATATAAAAGAAGATATACCAGACTTTCAATCAGGTGATATAATAAAGGTTCACATAAAAGTTGGAGAAGGTAAAACTTCACGGACTCAGATTTTTCAAGGAACGGTTATTAGAAGAAGGGGAGCTGGAATAAACAAAACATTTACATTGAGAAAGATTTCATATGGTATTGGTGTTGAAAGAACATTTCCACTGTACTCACCAGTAATTGAGAAGATAGAATTATTAAGTAAAGGCAAAGTCAGAAGAGCTAAGTTGTATTATCTGAGAAAAAGAACGGGTAAAAAAGCAAAGGTTAGGAAAAAAGTTACTATTAAAAATATGACAAAATAAGAAAATAAAAAATATATTAGTCTAAATTCAAATCTGAATATCTATTTTGATAAAAATCTAAATATAAATCTAAATTAAATTAAACCAAATTAATTAAGCAGAAATATAGATGATAAGAAAGAAAAGATCACTCACACCCCTTTTTGAAAATTTATTACTTATTGCAATAGCAATTTTAATTGCTTTTTTTATAAGATCATATATTATTCACCCTTTTTTAATACCTACAGCATCAATGGAACCAACAATTAAAATTGGAGACAATTTATTAATAGAAAAAGTTAGTTACAGATTTCGATCACCAAAATATGGAGAAATTGTAATTTTTGATAATCCCTCTGGAGATGGTAGAAGACTTATAAAAAGAGTGATAGGAGTTGCTGGTGATCATATCGAAGTAACAGATGATGGTCATGTAATAATAAATGAAGAGCCTCTTGAAGAATCTTATGCAAGATATCAAGATATTGGTCAAGCTTTTAATTATGATGTACCGGAAGATACAGTTTTTGTACAGGGTGATAACAGAGGGAACAGTCAGGACAGTCGTTGGTTTGGACCTATACCTATAAATACTATAATCGGAAAAGCAGTATTTAGATGCTGGCCACTAAATCGCTTTGGTTTTATATACTAATCTTTTTTCTTTTTTTCTTATAATCAGAAATCACCCCTTTCAAAATAGTAATAAAAGAATTGCCATGACCACTTTTTTCACTTTTCTTTATAAGAATAAAAGGTGGTTAAAAGTCTACCAACCTCTTTGTTAAATTAATTAATGTATTAATATAAATATATATTTGCGTAATAATGTAATTTCTGATATTATTTATAAATAAATCTATTTAGATTAATAATAGTTCTAATAGGTAATATTAAGAGAATTCTGGATATTATATAAAAAAATTGATATTTTTTAATTATTAAATATCTTAAAAATTATTATTTTAAATTAAAAATAATAAAAGAATATAACTAATTAGAATTATGTTAAATGGAAGACAAGGCGAGAATATAGCTAAAAGATTTTTGATAAAAAAAGGCTATAGGATAATTGAAGTTAATTATAGATGCAGGATAGGGGAGATAGATATTATAGCATCAAATGACGATAAAATATGTTTTGTTGAGGTAAAGACTAGAAATTCGCTTATCTACGGAAGACCGTTTGAATCGGTAAACTACTTTAAAAAGAATAGAATTAGAAAAATTGCACAACATTTTTTGATTTTAAACAAGCAATATCAAGATTTAAGTCCACGTTTTGATGTAATTTCAATTTATTTACCTCAGGAAATTAAGAAACCTCAAATAAGATTCATTCAAAATGCATTTTAAAATAATTTTTTAATAAAAGAGATTTTTAAAAATTTTATTTTCATTTTTAATCACTGAAATTGTTTATAATAATTATGGTGTGATATAATAT
>JAGMBY010000080.1 GCA_023129485.1 Actinomycetes bacterium
TCTAAGGAGGGGTTAAAAAATCCTGATCTTGTATGAGCGGCTCTTCCTTTTTAATTTCCCTGTTTATTACTTTTTCTAATGCTACAATAGCTACTTCTAACTGTTCTTCAGAAGGGTTTCTTGTAGTAAGTTTCTGAAATAATAATCCTGGTATGGAGACAATTTTTAAAATTTTACTTTCTGGAAATTTTCCAGCAAGTTTAATGAACTCATAAGAAATTCCAATAATGAGTGGAATTAAAACAATTCTATAGATTACCCTTTGAATTAGTGTTTGTTCACCCAGAATGGAAAATATTAATATGCTAATAAATACAACTATCATTAAAAGAGCTGTACCACATCTCATATGAAGAGTACTATATTTATTAGCATTTTCATAAGTGAGTTCATCTCCCGCTTCATATGCATGAAGAGTTTTATGTTCAGCTCCATGATACTCAAAAAGGGTTCTTATATCCTTTAATAAAGATACAAAGATTACGTATAATAGTAAAATAGCAAATCGGATTAATCCCTCAATTAGATTATATAAGAAGACATTTGATATAAATTTATAAACAAATTTACCTAAATATGTGGGGAGTACAAAAAAAATTCCAATAGCTAAAATTAAAGCAATAATTATAGAAATTGTCATTTGAAATCCTGATATTTTAACCTCTTCTCGCCCTTCTGCTATACTTATTTTGTCCACCGAATAAACAAGTGATTTAAATCCTAATATTAGATTTTCGATTAAAGCAACAATTCCCCTTATAAGAGGTGCTTTAGCTATTGGATATTTTTTAACTATAGATATTATAGGAAATAATTTGACATCTACTTCTCCACTTTGTTTTCTAATAGCTACTGAATACCAATTTGGACTTCTCATCATCACTCCATCTATAACTGCTTGACCACCTACTGGAATATTTTTTTTAACATCACTCTTCATCAGTTTCCTTCATAGTTTCAGAGAAGAATTCAGCTTTAAGATTAAATAGCGTTCGAGTTTGTTTTGTCAAATCAATTACCTCATGACACTTTCGGCATCTTGCTTCATAAAGTTCCTCAGCTCCAATTTTTACAACTGGATCATTAATAAATGCGGGTTTGCCATCAATTAATCTCTGTGTGCGAGATGCTGGATTACCACACTTAACACAAATAGCTTGAAGTTTATCAACATATTCCGCTATTGCTAAAAGATATGGCATTGGTCCAAAAGGTTTCCCACGAAAATCCTGATCTAATCCAGCAACTATAACTCTAACTCCTCTATCTGCCAAACGTTGGCAAACTTCAATTAAATCAAGATCAAAAAATTGTGCTTCATCAATTGCTACAACCTGAACATTAGCCGGACAGGTTAAAATAATATCTAAAGCCTGATTTACAATTTCTGCTTCAACTTTAGAGCCCGAGTGTGCTACTATTTGGTTATCTGAATATCTTTTATCAACTTTAGGTTTATATACCTTAACTTTTAATTTTGCTATCTCCGCTCTTCTCACCCTTCTTATGAGTTCCTCACTTTTTCCAGAAAACATAGCTCCACATATAACTTCAATCCAGCCTAATTTTTTACCATGACTAAGATAAATATCTTTCAAACACCTCATCCTCCTTCGGAGGGTTCTTGCACATCATCTCGCCTTCAGGACATTTCCCTCTAAAACAAGCTGGTCCTGCATGCTCAAAGATGGTTGGTGCAATTTTTTTAACCTCATTTAACATCCTATATGCCATTTCCCTTATCTCCCATTGAGCTCTCTCACAACATCTAAGTGTAAAGAAATGTAGTAATTCCCTTGCGTTCATTGTGATTATAATTTGAGTGGGAAATGCATTAGATAAGACATATCTGGCATCTTCTGCAGGTATTTTATTTTCGAGAAAATCTTTATATAAATCAAAACTTCTATTTTGAAAATCCTCATACTTTTTTAAAATATCCTGTTTATTTTCAATAGATTTGGGTATTACATAATCAGGATTTCTTTTATATTTAACATATCTTTGACTCTGCTGACTATATGAGGCAAGTCTGTGTCTTACAAGCTGATGAGAACATACTCTTGATATTCCGTCAACTGCGAAAGTAAAGGAGGCATGTTCTATAGCACTATGATGTCCCACCTTAATCAAAAATCTAATTAACCTTTTGACATCTTCATCGCTCATAGTATTGGAAATTTCCGTTGCTCTAATTGGAGAGTAACAAAGTCTTGCTGCCAATGACACTATCTTCTCAGGTTCTGGAGTATGTTTTAATAACTGGACATACACTATATCTTCCTCAAGAATTAGTTGTTAAATATTAAATGAATATAATAAATAAAAAAATCTGTATATTTTTATAGTTTTATATACACCTTATTTATATCATTTCTTCAATACTTTACTTTTTCAATTTTCTACCTTTTTCAACTCTCCTCTTAAATCTCTCTACTCTTCCACCAGCGTCAACTAATTTTTGTTTACCTGTATAAAAAGGATGGCATTTTGAGCATATTCCAACAGTTATTCTACTTGTTGTAGAACGGGTTTTAAAACTGTTTCCACATGAACATGTTACTATACACTCAACATATTCAGGATGAATTCCTTTTTTCAATAATTCACCTCCTCAAAAACAAAAAAATGATATCAAAATTTAGTCAATTTAGCCACTATTTTCCAGCAGCAGAATTTTTAACTTTCAATAGAAATTCTGCATTACTCTTTGTTTCTTTGGTTTTTTCAATTAAAAGCTCTATTGCTTCATTTGGATTTAATGAATGAAGAACTCTTCTTAATCTCCAAATTAATTCCGCTTCTTCTTCATTCATTATAAGCTCTTCTTTTCTTGTTCCAGACTTATCTATATCAATTGCTGGGAAAATTCTTTTATTAGCCAATTTTCTATCCAATTTTATTTCCAAATTTCCAGTACCCTTAAACTCCTCAAATATAACTTCATCCATTTTGCTTCCAGTCTCAACTAAAGCGGTTGCAAGTATGGTTAAACTGCCACCATTTTCAATATTTCTTGCTGATCCAAAAAATCTTTTTGGTGGGTAAAGTGCAGTTGAATCAATGCCTCCTGAAAGTACTCTTCCCGAAGCTGGTGTCATTAGATTGTATGCCCTAGCCAATCTTGTTATGCTGTCAAGCAGAATAACCACATCTTCACCCTGTTCAACAAGTCTCTTTGCTCTTTCAAGAACCGTTTCCGCAACTTTAAGATGATTCCCACCGGGTTGGTCAAATGTTGAGCTTATCACCTCTCCCTGAACCGATCTCTCCATATCAGTTACCTCTTCGGGACGTTCATCAATTAGAAGAACCATTAAATTAACTTCAGGATTATTGGCAGTTATACCATTTGCGATCTCTTTCAAAATCGTGGTTTTACCAGCTTTTGGGGGTGAAACGATAAGCCCCCTTTGTCCCTTTCCGATTGGAGCAAGTAAATCTATAACTCTTGCAAGGAATCTATCTGAAGTTGTTTCAAGATATAGTCTATCTGTGGGATATATAGGAGTTAATGAATCAAAATATTTCCTGGTTAGAGCCTTTTCTGGATCATCATCGTTTACCAATATAATTTTTAAAATAGCATAATATTTTTCTGTATCTTTGGGAGGTCTAACATTTCCAGCCACTTCATCCCCCTGTCTGAGATGAAATCTTCTTATTTGAGATTGAGATACATATATATCATTTGAACCAGGTGAATATCCATCACTTCTTAAAAATCCGAATCCATCAGCTAATATGTCTAATATTCCAGATCTAAAAGAAAGTCCCTCATTTTCAGCTTGGGCTTTTAATATTTCTAAAATTAAGTTATTTTTATTCAATTTTTTTATATTCTTTACCCCAATTTCTGAAGCTAAATCCTGCAACTCCTTGAGCAACATCTTATCAAGATCTGCTTTTTCAAAAGTTTTTTCCACAACTAAACCTCCTATAAAATTTTTTTAGTATTATTTTTTGACTTTTTTCCAATCATTTAAAAATCTTTCTATCCCCTTATCTGTTAATGGATGTCTTACCATTTGAGTAAAAACCTTGTAAGGAATAGTACAAACATCAGCTCCAATTAATGCTGCATCAACTACATGTTGGGGACTCCTTATACTTGCAGCTATTATCTGCGTTTTAAATCCATAATTTTGATAGACTGTTACTATATCAGATAAAAGGGTCATTCCATCGCTTCCAATATCATCCAATCTGCCAAGGAAGGGGCTGGCATATGTCGCACCAGCTTTTGCAGCTAATATAGACTGATTAACTGAGAAGACTAATGTCATATTAATCTTAACTCCTTCTTTAGATAAAACTTTTGTGGCTGCAAGTCCCTCTGGAGTAATCGGTATTTTAACAACTATGTTTTCAGATATTTTAGATAATATCCTTGCTTCTTCAATTATCTTTTCAGCTTTCTCATTAACCGCTTCCACACTTATAGGTCCATCTACCAATTTCAAAATCGCGTCAATTAAAGTTCTATAATCCATCTTTTCGCGGGATAAAATAGTGGGATTTGTTGTTACACCATCTAATACTCCCCATGAACTTATCTCTCTTATTTCATCTAAGTTAGCTGTATCTATAAATAGTTTCAAAGGTTCTCTCCTTTTCAAAGATTTTTATTTCAATTTTTTAAACCAGTTAAAAATATTTAGAATCTCGTGATATTTTAAAATTTCGAGGATTCTGAAAGGCTAAGTAAGTAAAAAACTACTTATAACCTGTTTATAAAATATGGATTTAAAGATTAGATAATTGAGTAATAAGCCAGCAATATTGGGCTTTAGATATTTTAACTGTAAATAATAAAAAAATCAATATTTTTATAATTTTTTAATATTTTAGCTAAATAAGCTTATGAATTTTTATCTTATTATTTGACCCTCCATCTGGTTTGGAAAATTCAAGTAATTATTAGTTAGAATTAATTCTCTCAGAATTTTTATACCACCAAAAAGTAAAGTATCAAATAATGTTGGTTTTTTAAAATCTATAATAGAGGGTTTTCCTTTAATCTCCCCAAGTTCAATTGCTTTTCTAATAGCATCCTGATAATTTCCAAATTCATCAATTAATTTCAAATCTAAAGATTCAGAACCAACAAATACATAACCTGTTGCTAACTCCTCTACTTTTTCCACTGTCATATCTCTTCCCTTCGCAACATCTCTAATGAACTGCTCATAAACTATCTGCAACTTCTCATCAATTAGCTTCCTCTCTTCATCAGTTAACTCCCGAGTTGGACTTCCAATATCTTTGTATTTACCTTTTGTAAAAGTCTCTGTTCTTATTCCCAATTTCTCATATAAACCTTGATAGTTTGGAAATTGCATTATAACACCTATGCTACCAACAGATGATGATTCATTTGCAATTATCCAATCAGTTGAACTTGCAACATAATATGCTCCAGATGCACAAATATCACCTATTGAAGTGATTGTGGGCTTTTTTGTCCTCATTATTATTTCCCTATATATTTCCTGAGATGCAGCAGCTGTTCCTCCTGGACTATTTATTCTCAATATTATTGCTTTTACGTTTGTGTTCTCTTCTGCTTTATGTAATTGGTCTATTATTTTCTCTGGCTCAGTTCCAGCACCAAAAAGTAGTGATGCGCTTTCAGAATCAGAAATCACTCCCTCTATTCTAATTAGAGCAATACTTTCTCCCATAGGAATATACCCTAATACACCTCTCATTAAAGAGTAAAGCAGGAAAATACCACAAAATATTATTATTAGTACAAAAAATATTGATAAAATCACCCACAACCACACTCTCTTCTTTTTCTTTTTTTCACTCAACTTGACTCCTCCTTGTAAAAAAATCTAAAAGATTATTAAAATTTAATATTACAGTTTCACCTGTTTATCACATAGATTTTGGAGCACTAACTCCTAAAATATTTAAGGCATTTTTAAATACCTGCTTTGTTACTAATATGAGAGAAAATCTTGAATTTGTTATATTATTGTCTTCTCCAATTACTTTGCAATTTGTATAGAACAAATGAAATAGTTTTGCTAAATTCTCTAAATAGTTAGTAATTATGTGAGTAGCACGATTTTGACAAGCTTTCTTAATAACATAAGGATAAAATATTAATTCCTTAGCTAAAGAAATTTCATAAGGTTCAGAGATAAAATCGAAGTTTATTTTATCAAGTGATGGAACTTCAACATTCTTCTCTTTTGCCTTCTTTAAGATGCTTTCAATTCTTGCATGAGCATATTGTACATAATATATGGGATTCTTCATACTTTTTTCTTTGGCTAAATCCAGATCAAAGTCAATAGGTGTGTCAAAAGATTTCATAACAAAGAAATATCTGACTACATCCCTATCCAATTCATTTAACAAATCTCTTAAAGTAAAATATACACCCCTTCTTTTTGACATCCGAACTGGTTTTTTTCCCCTAATTAGATTTATAAACTGACCTATTATTATTTCAACTTTACCCCGTCCAGATTCTAATACCTCTGCTGCAGCTTTAAGTCTCATTACGTCTCCATGATGGTCAGATCCCCAAATATAAATATTTTTGTCATAATTTCTATCTAACTTATTTTTAAGATATGCTATATCAGCGCCAAAATATGTGGGTTCTCCAGTTGTTCTTACTACAACTCTGTCTTTATCATCACCATATTTAGATGATATAAACCATTTTGCTCCATCTTTTGAATATATAAATTGATTTTTCTCTAAAGAATCCACTACATCCTTAAAAATACCAGTTTCATAAAGATCACTTTCCTCAAACCAGATATCAAATTCAATTCCCATCATCTGTAATGTATCCTTTATTATGTTCATCATTATTTCAATTGATTCTAAACGAATATCCTTTTCTATTTCATCTGTTGGTTTTAGAAAATAGTTTTTACCTTTCTTTTCTATTAGAGTCTTTGCAATATCATAAACATAATCACCAGGATATCCTCCTTCTGGAAATTCTGATGGTAAATTTAATAACTCTCTACACCGCGCTAAAACTGATTTACAAAATAATTCAACCTGACTTCCAGCATCATTTATATAGTATTCTTTAATAACTTCGTAACTATTTGCTCTAAATATATTTGCCAAACAATCTCCTAATGCAGCCCATCTTCCATGACCAACATGAAGTGGACCTGTTGGATTTGCACTAACAAACTCAATGTTTATCTTTTTTCCATTACC
>JAGMBY010000081.1 GCA_023129485.1 Actinomycetes bacterium
GACTTTTTTAATAATTAAATGGAGATATAAATGCATGAACTACCAGTTACTCAAGAGATGTTTTCCTTAGTTATAAAATATGCGAAGAGTAACAATGCTAAAAAGATAAACTCAATTAAACTTAAAATAGGTGCTTTGTCAACAATTATTCCAGAGAATGTAAAATTTTATTTTGAAATTTTATCAAAAAATACAATAGCGGAAGGTGCAAGGCTTTTATTTGAAAAGAAAAAATCGAATGCATATTGTATAAATTGCAATAAAGATTTTAAAATTGAAAATTTGAATTTAATTTGTCCTGAGTGTGGAGGAGAAAATGTTTTTATAAAGTCAGATACTGAGTTTATTATTAAAAGTATAACTATAGATTGATATTATAAAAAATTTGTCATTCTGAACGAAACGAAGTGGAGTGAAGAATCTAATTAAATGTAGAAAAATTTTTTTATTAATTTTTTAAAATTGTTATTATTAATTAAAAATAATTTTAATTGAAAAATGGTTATATAAAAATGGGAGGTTTTCTATATGGAGATTAAGGTTTTAGAAAATGTATTAAAGGTGAATGAGGAGTTGGCAAGGAGGAACAGAGATTTTTTTGAGAAGAAGAATATACACTCATTAAATATTATGTCTTCACCTGGAGCTGGAAAAACAAGTTTGATAGTTGAAACTTTAAAAAGAATTAAGAAAGATATTAAAACAGCAGTAATTGTTGGAGACTATACTGGAAAAATTGATGCAAAAAGAATAGGAAAATTTAAAATACCAACGCTTCAAATAGAAACAGCATCATGCCATTTAGATGCTAACATGCTTTCACAAGCACTTAAAAATATGGATTTAGAGAAGATCAACTTACTATTTATAGAAAATGTCGGAAATTTAATATGTCCAGCAGAATATAAGTTGGGAGTAAATAAGAATATTGTGATATTAAGCACACCAGAAGGAAGTGATAAACCTCTAAAATACCCACTTATGTTTTCCATATCCGATGTTCTTATTATAAACAAGATAGATATTCTTGAATCAGTGGATTTCGACATAGAGAAAGTAAAATCAACCGCATTAAAATTAAATCCAGAAATTAAAATTTTCTCTTTATCCTGTAAAACAGGCGAAGGAATTGATAATTGGACAATATGGCTAAAGTCTCAAATCAAAGTATAAATTAAAATATAAATATTAATAGAAAAGATTGAGAAATTATATTGAATTACCTAATTAAAATTATTTTAAATATCTAACCGTAATTAAATGTTAAATAAAAACAATATTTTAAGACGCAGGATAAATGTAAAAGGTGTTGTTCAAGGAGTTGGTTTCAGACCATTTATCTATAGGTTAGCAAAAGAAAATAGATTATATGGGTGGGTTCTAAACTCAAGTGAAGGAGTTATTATAGAAGTAGAGGGAGAAAGTAAAAACCTAAATCTATTTATAAAAAATATTAAAGAGAAAGCTCCTCCTATGGCAAAGATAGATGAACTAAGATTAGAAGAACTAAAGCCTGTTTATTATAAGAAATTTGAAATAAAAAGAAGTATAAAGAGAAAGGGAAAGTATCAGCTTGTATCTCCCGATGTTGCCACTTGTGAGGATTGCTTAAATGAGCTATTTGACAAAAATGATAGAAGATATCTCTATCCATTTATAAATTGTACTAACTGTGGACCTAGATTCACCATTATAAAAGATATGCCATATGATAGACCAAATACTACAATGAGTAAATTTACTATGTGTGAGATTTGTCAGAAAGAATATGATGACCCACTATCAAGAAGATTTCATGCACAACCGAATGCGTGTCCTATATGTGGTCCACATATTTGGCTTACTGATAATAAGGGCAAATTAGTAAATAATAAAAATCCTATTGGGGAAGCATCAAATCTTCTAAAAAACAAAATGATAATTGGAGTAAAAGGTCTTGGGGGATTTCAGCTTGCTTGTGATGCGACCTCTAACGATGTTGTAAAAAGAATGAGGATGAGAAAGAACAGACCAGCAAAACCTTTTGCAATTATGGTTAAGGATGTAGATCAAGTTAAAGAAATCTGTTATCTAAATAAAGAGGAGGAAAAACTTCTAACAGGAAGTCAAAAACCGATAGTTCTATTAAAAAGAAGGAAGGAATTTATAAGAAATAGTAAAGATATAAATGTTCTTTTAAAAAAGAAGAAAGAACCTTTCATAGATAATAAGAATAGAATATTAGTTTGTGAGCAGGTTGCCCCAAATAATAATTATTTAGGAGTTATGATTCCATATACTCCACTTCACCATCTTTTACTTAGGAGTTTTAATAAACCTTTAGTGATGACAAGTGGAAATAAAAGTGAAGAACCAATTGCAATTGATAATGAAGAAGCAATTAAGAGGTTAGGTCATATTGTTGATTTCTTTTTGTTTCATAATAGAGATATCTATGGTCGTTATGACGACTCAGTTACTAAAATATTTGATGAAAAAATTCAAATGGTAAGAAGAGCAAGAGGTTACTGCCCTTATCCTGTAAAACTTGATTATCATTCTAAAAAAATACTGGCAGTTGGACCACATTTAAAAAATACATACTGTTTAGCTGATGGAGAAAATGCGTTTGTAAGCCAACATATCGGTGATTTAGAAAATTTAGAGACAATGAACCATTTTACAAACTCACTGTCAACTTATAAAAATCTTTTTAAAATAGAACCCGAGATTGTTGCATATGACATACATCCAGGATACCTTTCCACTCAGTTTGCTAATGAGATTGATGCTGAATTTAAAATTGCAGTGCAGCATCACTATGCTCATATAGCGAGTGTTATGGCCGAAAATCATTTAAAGGGAAAAGTAATTGGTGTAGCTTTTAACGGTACAGGGTATGGAACTGATGAGACTATTTGGGGAGGTGAATTTTTGATAGCAGATGAATTTGGTTTTGAAAGAGTAGCACATTTTCGAAAAGTTTTAATGCCAGGCTCAGAAAAGGCGATTGAAAGACCTTACAGGATGGCAATTAGCTATCTATTTGAAGTTTATAAAAATAAAATATTTAAATGTAAAGATAAAGAGACTGATGATATTATTAAAAAATCTGGGAAAAATAAGTTAAATAATAAAATAACCAAAGATAATTTAAATAATTCAGAAAAAGATAAGTTAGAAAATAAAAAATTATATAAAGAGGATATAAAAAATAAAAAAAGTGAAATTTATAATTTATTTAAGAATGATTTAAATAAGTTTTTTAAGGGAATAAGAAAGGCTTGTAGAGACACAGAATTAAAAGTAATTATAAATCAATTAATATCCGGATTTAATTCGCCACTTACCTCAAGTTGTGGAAGACTCTTTGATGCAGTAAGTTCTCTACTTTCAATTTCACAGCATAATTATTATGAAGGTCAAGCAGCAGTCGAGTTAGAGATGGTAAATAACGAATCTACTTTAGAAAGCTATCATTTTATTATAAGAAAAGAAAATTACAATCAATCAGTTAGCAATTTGAACAAATATTCTATAAAAAGAGATTTTAAAGCAAATATGATTAGTGAGAATAGAATTAGTAAAAATGAAAAAATTATTGTATCTCCAAATAAGATTATGATTATAGATACTTTACCAATAATAGAGGGAATAATTGCTGATATTAAGAAAGGATATAAGTCTTCTTATATATCAGCTAAATTTCATAATACAATAACTGCTATAATTTCAAAAATCTGTGAAATAATTCATAAAAAATTTAATATTAAAAAAGTTGCACTAAGCGGTGGGGTTTTTCAGAACAATATAATCTTAAATAAATCATTTAGAATTTTAAGAGAAAAAGGTTTTGATGTTTTCACTAACTTTAAAGTTCCTGTAAACGATGGAGGAATATCTCTTGGTCAAGCATTTGTTGCTCATCATATTGCAGACAATTCAACAAAATAAATTATTTTTGACATTTATTAATAGGTAAAAAATACAGATCATTCACACTTTGTCATTCTGAAGGAGCAAAAGCGACTGAAGAATCTCATTAAATATATTAAAGAATTTAATGGATTCTAAATTTTCATGAATATTGATTAGAGATTCTCAGCGAAGTTTATACTGAGCAAATGCGAAGTGATCAGAGTGACAAAGTTATTTAAAATATAAACAATTAAAAAACCTATACTATTTTTTAAATTAATATGTGTTTAGCTATTCCAACAAAGATAGTAAAAATTGAAAATAATCAAATAGCTGAGGTTGATCTATCAGGAGTAAGAATGAAGATCAGCTTAGTTTTATTGCCTGAGGCCAAAATTGGAGATTATGTTTTGGTTCATGCAGGATTTGCTATAAATGTTTTAAGTGATGAAGAGGCAAAAGAGACTTTAAAAGTCCTCTCAGCATTAGATAAACAATAACCTAAAATTTTAGAGGAGACACTTCTATAAAAAGCAGGAGTTTTATTTGAAATATATTGATGAATTTAGGGACCCCAATTTAGCTAAAAAGATAATTTCAAGATTAAAAAAGCTTAAAATTAATAAAGCAAACTACATGGAGGTTTGTGGAACTCATACAGTAAATGCCTCCAAATTTGGAATAAGACAGGCTTTGCCCGAAGGTTTAAGACTTATATCTGGTCCAGGTTGTCCAGTTTGTGTAACAGACAACAGGGAGCTCGATATTGCAATTGAAATGCTAAAAAAATATGAGATTATATTAACAACATTTGGAGACATGGTGAGAGTTCCATCATCATATTCTTCATTAGAGAAGGAAAAAGCAAATGGAAAAGACATAAGAGTAGTCTATTCACCAATTGATGCTCTAAATTTAGCACAAAAAAAACCAGAAAAAAATATTGTGTTTTTTGGTGTAGGATTTGAAACAACTGCCCCCATGATAGCATATACTATTAAATATGCTAATGAAAAAAAGATTCAAAATTTTTTTGTATATAGTGTTCATAAATTAATTCCTCCAGCATTAAAGGTTCTTGTAAAAGATAAAAATACAAGGATTGATGGTTTTTTATGTCCTGGACATGTGAGTGTTATTATTGGTTCTAATCCATATAAGTTTATAGCAAGAGATTATAAAATTCCCTGTGTTATAACAGGATTTGAACTGGTTGATATCTTACAAGGAATATTAATGTTAGCTAAACAAACTAAGGAAAAAGAAGCAAAAGTAGAAATTCAATATAAAAGGGGAGTTAACAAAGAGGGTAATAGAGTAGCTTTAAAATTAATAGATGAGGTTTTCAATAAAGTTGATAGCTCATGGAGAGGGTTAGGAATAATTCCCCAGAGCGGTCTTACCATAAAAAGTAAGTATTTTCAGTTTGATGCATTGAAGAAATTTCCAGTGAAACCTCCACCAGTTAAAATACATAAAGGTTGTAAGTGTGGAGATGTTTTAAAAGGGACAATTTTGCCTTATGATTGCCCACTTTTTAGAAAAGTGTGTAATCCCCAAAATCCAGTTGGACCTTGCATGGTTTCTAGCGAAGGTAGCTGCGCAGCATACTATCACTATGAATTATAATTTTTCAAATTTAACTTTCATGCTGGAAAGTCTCCTTGCGAAAGCTGGGGTAGCTCACAACAATATGTAATTATTAACCTTTTACCTTGGTCATATAATATATATAGTCTGAGTAATGATTATACCAGGAGAAATTTACGAAAAATATAAGAGATGTTTTATTAATTTTTTTAATAGTAATTTTGATAATAAATATTATTACCCATTGGAGAGGAATAGGAACAGAGGGATTTTTTAACTTTATTAAGAATGTTATTTATAATCAAATAATATTTATTTTATCAACAATAATAATAGCATTAAGCGTACTGATTAAATTAATGGAGTATCGTTATAAAACTAAAAAATAAAATTCGAAAAATTATTAAATACATAATTGTCATTCTAAAAGAGCATTTCGCATCATACAGGGAATGAAAAATTTATATTTAAATACAAGAATAACAAGTTAGAATAATATATTAATTATAGATTAAAAATCTTTAGGAAATTTAAAGTAGGTGGAAAAATTTATGAGTGAAGATAGAATAATGATGTCTCATGGAAGTGGTGGAAGAATTTCTCATGAATTGATTTCTAATCTTTTTCTACCAAGATTTAACAATGATATTTTAAAAAAATTAGATGATTCTGCTGTTTTTAAAATTAAAGATAATAGATTAGCATTTTCAACAGACTCTTATGTTATAAATCCAATATTTTTCCCAGGAGGAGATATTGGTAAATTAGCAATATATGGAACTGTTAATGATATCTCAATGAGTGGTGCTATTCCTTTATATATTAGTGTCGGCTTTGTTCTGGAAGAAGGTTTTTTAATGAGCGATTTGGAGGAGATATTGAAATCCATGAAAGAAGCAGCGAAAAAAGCGAATGTATTAATTATATGCGGAGATACAAAAGTTGTTGAGAGGGGTAGTGCTGACAAACTTTTCATAAACACATCAGGTTTGGGAGTAATAGAAGAAGGGATTGATATATCTGGTAAAAATGCAAAAGTAGGTGATTTAATTATTTTAAGTGGTAGTGTAGGTGATCATGGAATTGCAGTAATAAGCAAAAGAGGTCAATTTGAATTTGAAGTAGAGATTGAAAGTGACTGCGCACCACTTTCTAATTTAGTTCAACACATGCTTTCTTGTACAAAAAATATAAATGTTCTAAGAGACCCTACAAGGGGTGGTATTGCAACTACATTAAATGAGATAGCCGATAAATCCAAGGTATCTATAAAAATTTATGAAGATAAGATTCCTATAAAAAAATCCGTTTTAGGAGCATGTGAGATGTTAGGCTTTGATCCTCTTTATATAGCTAATGAGGGAAAATTAGTAGCAATAGTTTCAAAAAAAGATGCATCTGGTTTGTTAAATCATATGAGAAAACATCCTTTAGCTAAAGATTCAGAGATAATAGGTGAAGTCACAGAGGGTAAAGTCGGAAGAGTAACCATGAAAACATTAATTGGCTCCACCAGAATTTTAGATATGATGATTGGAGAACTACTCCCCCGTATCTGCTGATAAATATATTTTAATTTGATCAATCGTAATTTGATTACCTTCACTCAAAGAAATAATTAATTGTAGAGCTCCTTATATAAATATACCCATAGTTTTAAGATATAACCTTTTTTATCTTTTAGATTTGAAAACAATTATAGTGTGAAAATTTCTTTTCGAAATATACTTAAAAAAATCCAATGCAGATATACATTAATTGATACACATTTTTTATGATTAAATTATGAAAATTTATACTATTGGACATTCAAACAGAAGTCTAAAAGAATTAGTTGATATATTAAAAAAATTATGTGAAATTGGTCATAAAGTGTTTCATATCTATGATGAAGATAGATTAAATGAACATAAATTTATTATAGAATAATTAATAAACTGGTAAAAAAGAGTGTAGCGTAAATAGTATTTATTGGGAAATTATAAATTAAATATAAAAAATAAGGTTAAGAATGGATGAGAAAATTAGAAGTAAGATCAGAATTAAAGTTATTATTGACTTTGATGGGACATTAACGCAGGAAGAAAAGCAGGTTAATCAATTAGCTGAACTGGCTTTTGATACTCTATCTAAAGAAATTTTAAAAATCCCTAAAGAAAAAGTTAGAAAAGATTATCAAAATACAAAGCAAAAAATCTTAGCTATACCCTACAAATATACATGGAAAGTTAATGGTATTTCTGCTTGTTACAGTAATGAAGGGGCTTTTGTTTTAAATACAGTAACAATACAGGAGATGCTAAGTAAGAATAAATTTTATAAAAAATGTGTTGAAAATTTCTTTGATAAATTAGATTATGATCCAATAACTGAGTGTACCAATTATCTATTTCATAAGAACAGCGCTCTTTTAAAACCTATATTCAGAAACAGAGTTAAAGAAACCCTAATTGAGTTAATTAAACATCCCCATATTCAACCAATTGTTATGACTAATTCAAAAACGGATAAAGTTAAGCAAAATTTAGAAACTATAGGAATTACTCAAAAAGGAACTAAGAATCGTGAATTTGAGTATGAAATTGACATTTTAGGTGATACTCGCCAGTATCATATGGATCCAGAATGGGATCATTTTTTTGATCATCCAGAACTTGGAAAAATTCAAATTCTACCAATTTATGAAAAATTTAAGGTTGATCTTAGAAGACCAATTTACTATAAAGCGATTCTGGATCAAGCTAAAGATGGGTCAAAATTAATTGCCTTTGGGGACATATTTTCTTTAGTTGGATCTGTTCCATTGATGATGGGACTAAATTTTATCTTGCTTAAGGCTCCTTACGTTCCCGAGTGGAGTGAAAAATTTGTAAGAAAACACCCAAAAGGTAAAGTAATTACAAATATTAGCCAATTAATTATTGAGCTTGAAGAGATATTAAACCATTAAATAATAGTATTAATTAAATCAAACAATTCTAAATTAAAAAATCCATTTCTTTTATAGGATTTTAATAAAAATAAATGAAATAAATAACCGAACTTATGTTTGACTTTTTAAGGAATCTATAATATATTCTTACTAGATTGGTAGGAAATCTATTTTTATAAAGAGATAGTTATAAAAATTTTAGAGATTATGGAAAGGATTGAATATGATTATCACAAGATTATGTCATGGAAAGGATTTAATTTCAGAAATAGAAAGAGTTTGTGAAGAAAATGTAATAAAAACTGGCTGGTTCATTGTAATTGGTGCCTTAAAGAATCTCACTTACGGTTTTTATGACCAAAGGTCTAAGCAATATATGAAAAACTCATTTGATAAAGAGTGTGAGATTACCTCCTGCACAGGAAATGTTTCAATTCTTGATAATAAAATTTTTGTTCATGCTCATATAAATTTCGCTGATAAAGACGGAAATGTAAAGGGCGGACATTTTTTTAGTGGAGAGATTTTTGCTGC
>JAGMBY010000082.1 GCA_023129485.1 Actinomycetes bacterium
TCACCATCTTTTTTTATTTCTACAACTAATACTTCATTTTTACTATTTAATTTTAAGAAAAAATCAGGGTTAAAATTTTCTCTTTTTACATGGGAACTTCCTTCTTCTGTTGGCTTATATGAATATGGAAAATAGTAAAATCCTTTATTGGGGGATTTTATAAAAGAATCAAACAAATTAGTATTATTAAAAACAGAACTAACAAATTTATACTCAGGATTAAAAGAAACAAAAATCATGTTAAGAGGTGATTTAAATTTATTGCTATCCATTTTAATAAAGTTTTCTTTTAAAAAGCTTACTTCTTCTTCGTTACCCCCATATTTTCCTACGCTTTCTCTAACGCTATCGTAATTATCTTTATCTCTAAGAAAATCATAAAAAAGTGTTTTCTGTTCGTCTGATAAAATTTCAGGCGACTGTTCCGTATAAAAAAGTTTTCCCTTATCCCTTAATTCACTTTCACTAAAAAATTGTGGGACCATTTCTTCTATTTTTACTTCAATTAAAGAATCGGGTTTATTTTTTAAACGTGGAGCTTCTTTCCCTAACTCTCTTAGCATGGGGCCAAAAGATTGTTTTAGCTTTATTAAATTCTCTCTACTAAGAAATGTTATATCATATCCATCTTTTTTTAGATTCCTAATAATAAATTTTTTAATCTTTCTAAATGGCCATTCTTTTGCAATGCAAGGATCTTTGTCCTTTAAAAATAACTTCACTTCTTTCGCTGCCTGTTCTATCGGAACAATATCCTTTGCTTCAACTGAAAATCTAAAATACCCGGTTTCTGAATATTTACTTGCCTCTTCCCAATTTTTACTCTGCGGAGAAAATTTGATATTTTCAGGTTCTTTTGCTTTTTCCTTTTTTACCTCAACCGTATCCTTCTCATATGAATAGTCAAGGTTATATAACGGGAAAAGATAATCTTTTTTTCTTTTATCATATCCCCAAGAAAGTTTATTTTCTATTTCAAGAACTTCATTGTAAAGATTAACAATATTTGAAGTCCATTTTTCGTGATTATTTATTTTTACATAAACAGGATGTTGTAATCCCTTGGGCATTCTTAGTCCTCTTCCTAAAACCTGAGAAATTAATAGTTTTGAATTAAATGCCCTCCGTTCATGGGGAACGATTTGAAATACATTTTTAACGTCCCATCCTTCTGTTAGCATACTTACTGATACTATCCACTCCACAGGATTTTCTCTATCATCTACTGTTTTTAACAAGGAAAGGTTATTTTTTCTTACTTTTTCTGCGTTTGTTACTATGCTTTCTATAACTTTTTTTTCGTTTTGCTTTGATGGTATCCCAGATGTAACCCATATTACTTTTTTTACTGCTTCTTTATATGAGATATTTTCTTTTTCAGAAATATATTTTACCAACTCATCCCACACTTGAATGCAGGTTACAATTTTGTCTGTGATAATAATGGTAATTGGCTTTAGTTTATCTCCGTACTTTTTCCAATTATCAAGATGATTTTGGTATGTTTCATCAAAACCTTTTTCTTTTGTAGATTCTTCTTCAACCTTATAATCTATTGTCTTAATAATACCATCTTCTATTGCCTGTTTTATACTATAACGATAAATGACATCATGAAAATACTCGTCATCAATATACGGAGTTCCTGTAACTCCGAGTAAATAATTAAAACTGTAATCACTATTTATCAAAAAATTAAACCATTTTTTTACATTTACATCAGCCTTACTATAAATATGATGAGCTTCATCGCTGACAACTAAAGTTTTCATCCCCTTTCCCTTAAAGCTATCTTCGATGGAAGACCCTGTACGTTGATAAGCAGCATGGATATTTTCAATGCATATATCGCCTTTTAATATAGGATCATTCGCACTTTTTATTGCGGGAGATGAATAATATGTTCCTAATTCTTCCATAATTTTTACAAGTGTTGCATTCCCGCTGAACTTTTCAAATTTTTCCTTAAGTTCCTCTTCAATTGTTAAAGAGGGGCACAAGACAAGTACTTTATCAACAAAACCCTCTGCAAGCATAATTTGAGCTACACCGTATATAACCCAGCTTTTACCAGTAGCAGTTGCAAGATCAATACTGAAAGATTTTTTATTTTGAATACGTATATGCGATAAATATTGTTCGATATTATTATATTTTTTCTTTAGACTATTACTCTGATTATAAGTATATCTAACAATTTCTTCTGTATTATTATATTTTTTTGTGATAAAGAAATGAATAGCTTTTTTTATTGCTTCCCTTATATGTTCAAAATCCGGCGTTGTAAGAGCATCAAGAAAAGCATCATATTTATTTATAATTGACAATGTTTCAGGAGAATTATCATTTATTTGTAATATAAAATCTTGATTTTTATATTTGATACTCATTTAAAATCTCCTTTACTTTTAACTATTTTAAGTTCATTGCCATATTTATCCATATAGATTATCATCATCTTGTTCCCTTTGAAATCATTTTCTGAAATTCTTATCTCTGCCTTTGTCTTCTCTTTATTTAGAATATCATTTGACCAAAATACTTTATCAAAGTTAAAATAATCATCGTTATAGTTTGTATCAATCAGTACCATTGAAAATGTTTCAAAATTCCTAAAATCTTCAGGATCATAAATGAGTGTGTTTGACTTAAATTCATTTACTTCAATTACAAAATCTTTTTTGTTTTGATTAAATATTGTCCTTTCTTTTGGGCATTTTCTTTTATACTCTGCATTGATTAAAGGCTGGGAAATAAAATCAAATCCCACCGCATCAATCACTTCATTTATATCATTTTCGTTTGCAGGCTGTTTTAAGCTCCCAGGCTCTCCTTTTTCTAATAATGCCATAAGCAAAGAAAGAGGAACTTTAAGAAAAACATAAGTTGTGTTATCGATTATTATCTCATCTTCCATAAAATCCATGGCAACAATTGGAGCAATCACATAAAATCTATCTCCTGCTTTGCCCCCCAATATGTTATGCAATGTCTTTACATATTCTCTATCCAGTACAAGATTTTTGTAGTTGGGATAATCCCATATAAAAACGGAATAAACGCCTATATATCCATCTGCTTCAAACGCACGAATCTTATGAGGCTGAAGCCTTACATTAAAAAGTTGGGCAACAAAGGGTTTATATTCTTCCCAGGTTAATTCAAGGATTTTCTTATTATCATATATTCCAGCATAACAAAGGGTAAATTCTTTAGCTTTAAGTGGTTTTACTTTTTCTGTCTTTTCTTTTGGTTCTATAAAGGAAATAAAAAATCGAACCTTATCTGCCTGTATAATCTTTTGTTCGGTATTACCATCTTTATTTTCTAAAACTTCAAGTTCTTGTACCCTGAATTTATCTTCGGGACAAATTAAGGAAATATTTTTTATTTTATTGCCTGATAATTTTTCAGATATTAATTTTGCTAAATTTTTAAGAAAATTATCGGTAATTAATAAATCACCTTTTTTTACCTTTTCACTTACAAAGAAAAGCCCTTTTGAATTTTTGGAATGTTCTGCAAAATCGCTCACTCTTTCATAATCCCTTCGGTTATCTTTTTGGACGGAGCCTATTTGTGTAGTAAGGTTAAGCATTCTTTTTTGAATTGTATAAATTGCAAGTTTTCCACAATCTATGCCTATCCACCGCCTACCGAGTTTTTCTGCGACTGCTAAAGTTGTACCTGAACCTGCAAAGGCATCAAGGACAATGTCTCTCTCATTGGAGGACATTTCTATTATTCTTGCAAGTAAAGATTCTGGTTTTTGTGTAGGATATCCTATAGCTTCTTTTGAATTTGAACCTATAAGTTTTAAGTCGTTCCACAAATTACCAATTTTTCTACCTTCATATTCATCTACGTATCTTTTATACCTTGGTCTCCCACTCCCTGTCCAAAATATACAATAAGGATTTTCTTTTAATCTTTTATCAAACGTTTCCTGTGCCCATCTCCATCCAACTTTTGAAACCACTTCTTTGCCTTGAATATATCTTTTTTCTCCTACACTATATGAATTAGATGTTTGTTCTAATTTTTCATGCGTAAACCTTCTGCCCGTTTCTGGTTCAATATATGGGAATTTTTTTTCTAATTCTTTCCTTGTTAATCCTTGATATGGTTGGTTAAAAATAGGAGTTCCTCCTTTTTTAAATAAATAGATATTCGAAACCATATTGTCTAATCCTTTAGAGAGATGATGTCCAGGGGTTGCCTGAAATATAATCTCATTCATAAAATTATATTCTCCAAATACTTCATCCATTATCGTCTTAATATAATGTCCTTTTTTCCAATCAAGATGCAGATAAACAGATCCATCGTCTGCAAGTATTTCTCTTAACAGAAATAATCTCTTTCTTAAAAACTCTATAAATTGTGCTCCGATAATTTTATCTCTATAGGCTTTTTCCCTGTCCTTCATAAAATCCTGCTTAGTGGCAAATGGTGGATCTATATATATAAGTTTTATTCTATTTTTAGTTTTTAATCTGTTTTCTCCCTGCTGGTCTTCATAAATAGTCTTAAGCGCCATTAGATTATCCCCAAAAATAAGCATATTACTCCAGCCATCATCAAAAGGATTATCATTATTGAATGAGCGAATCTTTTGAAAAGGAGCAATGGGTGTACGGGCTACAATATCCTCTTTCCGTGTTTTCCCTTTGTATACAAGCTTGTAATCCTTTGTTGCCTCTATGTACTCCTCATCATCATTTGCAAATAGCTTTTCCTTATAAAAAGCAGGTAGTATTTTCCCCTGCTCAATTAGTTCGATAATTTTCTTTTTTTCCACTTCGGTAAGCTTCATATTATCCTTCCTTCTAAATTTACTTTTCTATCGATAATTATTTAATAATTGATTTTTAAAATCGGAAATAAAAAATTATTAATTGTTTAATACCGGTTTACTTTGAAAATATGAAAGATTAGGTCACAACTTGTGATATATTGTATTTTTAATACCAATTTTATAATACAACAAACGGATTATAAAATCCTTCTTTTTTCAAAATATATTTCAAACTTTCCAGTATAAAAATGTCCCGATAAATCAGGGGATATCAGGGAGCAGGTAGTATTGAAATAATAAATAAGAAATGAACTTATTTACTTTGAATTT
>JAGMBY010000083.1 GCA_023129485.1 Actinomycetes bacterium
TCGGTTCTTCTGATGTATTTTCTTTAGTAGTCTCTTCTTCGGAAGCAGTTTTTGCAACTTCACTTTCATTATTAATTTCCGGTAGTAGTCTAATTATAAAGAATGCAATAAAGAATAAAACTACTAATATACATATTGTTATTATTACAGTTCTTGATATTCTGTTTTCCATTATTTAACCTCTCTTATTCTTGCTGAGCCCTCAACAACAACATCTGTTATAGAAATACCAGCAAATTTAGCGAAGTATAAAGGAATAGTAGCATTTGATTTGACATAAACTATAGAGGGATTTACAGGACTATTTATGGGACCAAATCTTACACTTACTTCTTTTAGTTCTCCACCAAATCTATTAACAAAATTCTTTAAAACCCATTTAGCTGCATAACTGGCATATCCTTCCTTTACCACTGTATCACCTGTTATTTGGGTTTGTTCTAAATCTAAATATTTTGAAACCTCTATTGCTGCAATATCTGATGCTTTTAGTAGCTCAACTCTTGCATTAAAGAGTATTGACATATCTACTGCTAGTGCAGTAATTAATAAAAAAATGGGTATCATAATGCCCAAAATTATGACATAAGAACCTTTTTCATTTTTAATTATTTTTTTAATATATTTATTCATATTTTAAGTTTTTATAATTTTCCTATTTAATAAGTATTTGCTATTTTATAAGTGTTTTAAATAAATACATAACTAAGGTTTTTCAGTAAATGTCATTGTAGACTCACCTTTAACTGCAAAGTTACCACCATTATAAGGAAATAGAGCATTACCAAACATTACAGGCACATCATAATAAACTCTTACAGTTATAGTATCGTTAGGAGAATATCCAGTAATGGATATATCCTTTGTCATCCTTCCACTATCCCAGCCAGGCAGTACCTTTACAATATAGGCATCAATAGCCTGAGATGCTATAGCTTTTGCATTTACAGGTTCTGGTGTTATTGAACCAGCTCTTGCACCTTCAAATGAAGCAGTCTCCACTATGTTATTAGCAAGTAGAATATAACCAAGCTGAACCATTGCAGCAAATATAATTAGAAATATTAATATTGTTAAAGAGAACTCAATTAGTGTTGAGCCTTTCTCATTTCTTAAATTTATATTTCTCATTATCCTGGTGTATTTTTATTTATCTTTTAAAATTTATTTAATCTCATAGTAATTATTAAAAAAATACGAATAAAAATAACATTATTAAAGTGTATATATGAAATGATGCTTTTCTATATAAGAGATAATACAACTCTAAATTAAAGATTAGAAAGAGAAGTTTACTACTGAACTATTTCTACCAAAATTTATTTAATATTCTAAATAAGATTTTTAAGACATTATCTGAATTTAATATTAGTCTTATTATGTCAATATCTTTATAAGCCTATTATTTTTTACCAACCTGTTCCTGCTATTATTGAAGTTATTCTTCCAATAATACTTATCAACTGATCTCTCAATGTATATAAAGCTGCAGCCACTCCAACTGTTATTACTGCTGCTATTACAAAGTACTCAATTGCAACATCACCTTTTTCATTTTTTAGTTTATCTCTAAATTTTGTTAGGAAATACATTTTTCACCTCCCCTATAGTTTAAGATGTTATCAATTTTTAAAATATTATTACCAAATATTGAAAAATAATATTTTTATTTTTTGTTATTAATAATTATTGTTATTAATAAATTCAACATCTTTTTATATACCTAAATTGTAATTTTAGTTATTCCTTTATTTTCTATTAATTTATTCAATAAATAACTTAATTATTTCAGATATAACGGGTGCTACTGTTGCAATTAATACTGGAAAAAAGAAAAAAGCCATAATAATAAGTGTTGCAAATATTGGTATTCTCTCAATTTTTAATTTTAAATCTATTGAATTTTTATATCTTATATTCTCAGCCAATCTTAATATTGCCTCACTTACCGGAACACCTAATTTTTTACTTTGAAATACTGTTTTTATTAAATTTACAAATTCCTCACACAAACTTTTCTTTGCAGCCTTTAAATAGCTTTTTTCTTCCCCACCACCAGCAGAAAAATTAAAATATCCTTCTCTTAAAAGGTCTGTTGTTTTTCCTTTAGTGTTATTTATTAAAAAAGAAACTGATTCATTGAAGTCCATACCACTCTTAATGCCAAGTGCTATTATTTCTGCTATATATGGGAGTTCATATTTTACATTTTTTTCTATTGTTTTTAGCTCCCTTTTAAGCTTAATATCTGGTAGTTTAAAGGCTAATATTGCTAATGAAACAATAATAATAATTTTAGGTAATGGGAGTATTAATGAGTATAAAAGAGCAAATCCAACTAATATCACCTTTAGAGTTAAAAAATCAGAGAAGTCCTTTACTTTATATCCAAAGAATTTAAAATCCTTAAGTTTTTGAAATAGATCATTATACTCTTCTTTTTTACTACTACTTATGTGTCTTTCATAGAAGTTAGAAAATCCATCTTTTATAAGATTACTTCTTTCTCTCCTTTTTTCTATCCACTTTAATCTTGCAGGTCTTAACAATAAAAAGTATGTGATTATGAAAGCACATACTCCCATTGAAATTGATAATATTATAGTTTTTATATTCATCTGTAACCTTTAATAGTAAATATTGTTAATTTTGAAATTTTTATATCTACTTATCAGCTTTAATGTCAAATATTAAAATTATTATTTTTACATTCAGCTGTCATATGTAATAGTAAATAATAAAATTATTAAGACTTGAATTCTTATCTATCACCTGTAATATTAGTCAATCTGTCAAGTATATAAACTCCTAAAAATATTGAAATTATTGAATATATTAAAAGAAATATCCCAGCTTTAGTTGTGTAAAACCAGATGTATTGAGGAGTTAAGATGAAGGTAAGCATATAAACTATAACTACTCCTATTAAAAGAATATTCTTCTGTGTTCTTGAGTATGATAATTTTGTGTTTGCTTCAAATTTCATCCTTTGATTTCTTCTTGCTATATCCGCATATCTTTTAAGTAATTTTCCAGTGTCCTTTGTTCCTATCTTATCTGCTTGAATTAGAGCAATTGAAAACATATTCACTAAACCTCTGTCATCAAACCTTCTTGAAAGGTTTCTTAAAGACTTCTTTAAGGAAAGATTACCTGAGGTTACATCACTGATTGTTTTTAATATCTCTTCTTTTAAAGGCTGATCGAGATTCTCAGTTGATTTTTTAAGAGCTTCAATGATATTAGGAATTGGAGCTAATATTCCAGATAAATCTATTAAAAAACCTTCTATTTGTTTTTCAACCTCAGCCTTTCTTCTCTCCTTTTTCAAGTTTAGGTACCAGAGGAAAATTAAAGGTAGAAATAAAGATAGAAATAATGTCAAAATAACTGAAATACCTGCCAATAAAAGAACTGTTAAAAATATGATGTATAAAAGTAGATTTGTAAATAAGAATTCCTCAACAGAGATATTCAATCCAGTTCCCATTAAGAAGTTTCTTATTTTCTCTCTGAATTTTCCAAGAACCTCTTTCTTTTCCCGTTCTACTGTAAATCTTGTTAGCTTTCTCTTAAGTCTCTTTCTTCCAATAGTACTTATTTCAGAAATTGTCATTATAATCAAAAATGCAACTGTACCATATAATATTGATATTGCTACAACGTTCATCTTAAAAAACCCTTCTCACTATAAAGGAGGAATTTTCTCCTAACTTCTTTTCTAACTCAACTATATCTACTATTCTTCTAGTCTCCTTGCTTTCTCCTTCAAGTTGAATTATTATGTCTATCGCTCTATAAATTAACTCACTCATTGTATTTGCTGGAATATTGGATGCTATCATCGCGTAGGTTCTAAGTCTGTTTAATGCATCAATCGGACTTGAAGCATGAATCGTGCAAATACTTCCAGGATGTCCAGTATTTAATGTGTTTACAAGCGTGAAAGCTGCTTGAGGATCTCTTACTTCACCTAATACTATCCTCTTTGGTGTGAATCTTAAAGCATTTTTTAGAAGTTTTTCCTGGGTTATGTTTTCAACTCCTTCTCTGTCTGATTCCCTCACCCTGAGATAATCTACATTGTTTCTACTAAGCTTTAATTCAGGAGTATCTTCAATTATCGATATCCTTTCATCTTCAGGAACTTCTTTTAAAATTGCATTTGCTAAAGTTGTCTTTCCAGACTCAGTTGCGCCTGATATTAGAATATTTTTCCTGTCCAATATATTTTCTTTTAAGTAATTCATTTCATCTATTGTCATCATCTCAAGTTTTTGTAGCTTTTCTAATCCTACATCTAAAAGATTTAGATTTCTTATTGTTATACAAAGCCTATCCACAACTGTAGGTAAAGTTATATTTACCCTTGAACCATTGTATAAAATTAAATCACACATAGGGTGTGATATTGTAACTGTCTTGTTTTTTTGAGCTAATATCTTGTCTTTGATTTTTTCTACCTCTTCAATATTCTTAAAATTTTGATATTTTTGAACTCTACTATCCAATGTGTCATATGTGACTTCAGTATCTCTTACAAAAATGTTTATCACATCATTTCTGTTTATTAGGTCTTCCAAAATACCAAGTCCAAATATCTCCTCAAATATCATTTTATGAAGATATTTAATTTCTCCATCCTTTAACATCATTTTGTTCTTACTCAAGTAATTTATTAGCTTTGCCTTAATAAGATTTTGCATATCCTCTTTTGCTAAAAAATATGAGTTGTTTTTTTGTTCATCAACAATATCATCTCTAATGACTTTCACCATACTATCTATCCAGCTTCCTCTTGAACAGAGATTCTCAGAATTTATACAATTTTTATCTTTTATAATATCCTTTAAGCCCATCTATATTTCTCTCTTTACTTAAAATACTTTATTTTTTTTATATCTTTTTTGTCTTTTTTAAAAATAGCTTTCTTCCCTTTTCTGGTCTTTTAGCTTCTGGGTAAATTTTTTTAAATATTTTTTTGCATCCCTTATATAATTTCGTTTCGGGAATTTTACTCTCCATTCTGTTCATTTGAGATCTGTAGGTTATGTCATAAGCTATCTTTGTGCAAAATGGCAATTTTAATGCATCAATGATTTGTGAAATAGTTATGTTATCGAAAACTTTTGTCTTATTTACAATAGTCCATATTTTGTTTTCAATATCATATTCTGTTTTTTTACATATCAAGTCTATATTAACCCTTGCCTTTGATATTGAAGATACCTCAGGTTCTATGATAAGTAATATTAAATCACTCTCATTCATAAGTTGTATTGATATTTTGTCTAAATAAGGACCGAGATCAAGTATGATTAGTTTATAGGAATTCTTAGCTAAATTTAGCACTTCAGATAATTTTTTTATATCATCTATTTCCTCTCCTATTATTGGATCAGAAGGACCTAAAAGAATATCGAATTTTTCATTCTTTACATGATTTATATAGTAGTGAAGTCCTTGAGGGTGCATTATAGCATTTATAATACTTGTATTGGGGTCAAGATCAAATATTGAAGAAAGGGAGCCTGGATTTTTATCCATCTCCCAAAGTAGAGTTTCTATCTCATATTCAGAAGCTACCTTAGCAAGATTAATCGAAATTGATGTTTTTCCAGTTCCACCCTTAAATGAACATACAGAAATTAACTTATTATCTTCTCTTTTTTCCAATATTTATGCCCCCAATAAAATGAAAAATAATAGATAAAGACATTTATAATTCCTGGATTATAGCATTATTTCTTTTTTAAAATTTATTCACCCTTTTCAAGTACTATCTTATATGCATTATTTGCTTCAATTTCAGCAAGCTGTTCTGCTGTTTTTCTATCTATCTCTATTAATATTGTAAGTCCATAACTTTCCCCTCCTATAAGAACTGATTCTCCTTTTTCCTCTTTTTCCACCATATCTATAACTTTAACTCTTTGTGCTACTAAATTTCTACCTATATATTCTTTTGAAGAATTTTTATCTTTGCTCTGATAAGATAGTTCAAGGGAAAATGGCTTTGTTGCAATTATAGATATTATGTCTCCCTTTTTAATAATTTTGCTTATCCCATCATCAGAAGGTATGTTTAGAGAGAATATAACATTTCCCTCTTTTGAGACTCTCTTATAGCCAACTTCTTCGTCACTTATGACATCTCTTGTTATTTGATCTCCTATAACCCTACTTATCTTTGCAGTTTTTCCTACGACATCTTTTTTGTTTTTAATTACATTGTCTATTAAATCTACTGCCATTAGACTCTTTTCAATAACATCATCCTCGCTTATTATGGTTCCTCTTTCAATATTTGTCTTTGCTACTAAAACTGTTCTCTTGGCTTGAGATTGAGAAACTAATATATATGAAGCAATACTTACAAGTATAAGTGCGGCTATCGCCAAAATTAAAGGTTTTCTGCTAAACATTATTTAAAACCTCCTCGTATGTTAAAATGATTTTTATTAATATCTAATATATTGTTTTATATACTATTAAATGTATTCCCAACAAGTTAGATTAACACTAATCCATTAGCTTCGCTTGAGAGCAACTTTATGTTTTCCTTTTAAAAGTAAGGAAAATTTTAGTAAATTGTAAATTTATTTTGTTAATAATACATATTAAACAATAATAATTAAATATAAAATTAAAACAGGTAATTATTTTTTAAATGCAAATTATTCCTTTAATTAGATTTTCGGGTTTGAATCTCTTGTTCTTTCTTATCCATTCTCCTTTGAATGTACTCATCCAAGCTATCTTTTGTAACCCTCCATGGGCTTCTAATTCCATTTCTTATCTGAAACCCTTTTAATTTTCCTGATTTTAAGAGTTTCCAAACATTATCTACACTAAGTTGTAATATTTTTGCAACTTGTTCAGCCGTATAAAGAATTGGAGCAAATGGAACCTCTTCCCCTGAACCAATCCTTTCAAAGAAATCATCAATATCTTCTTTTCTCAACCTTATGAACTTCCCAACCCTAATTGATGGCAATCTTTTCAAGTGTATAAGTCTTATTATCTCATTCTCACTTATTCCTAAAATTTCACTTGCTTCTTCTATAGTGTAAAGAGTTGGTGGTTTTTCTAACCCCTCTGTTTTTGCCTTGAACTCATCTTCAATTTCTCTTAATATTTCTTTCTTTGATTCGTCAATCTCATTCTCTAATTTCTTTTTTTTCATCTTATTCACCTTAAAATATAAAATTATTTATTTGAGTTGTAATCTAATATCTTTTTTGCAATCTCTTTTATAGCTCGTCCAAAAATTATATTGTTAAAAAATGATAGATTTCCTTTTTCCATCCTTCTTAATAATCCAAGATCATTTTCGATTATTCCAGTTATCTGAATATCTAGATATTCAGATAAATCTTTTGGAGTTATTGAACTTTTTCCAGAATATTTATTTATTACTAAATATATTTTTTGCTTTGGATCTAATAAATGATAAATTTCTTTTAATCTTGCTGCCGCTCCCAGTTCAAGTGTAGCAAGTAAAATTACAGAACTCGATAAATTTAACATCTCTAATGTTATATCGTCATATTTATCAGGTAAATCTGCAATAATTATTCCGTATCTACGCTTTGCTATTTCAATTAAATTCATAAGAGTCATAACATCAAACTTATCGCTCTGTCTTAATGTAGGAGTGGTTTGTATAACATCAAAATTGTGTTTTTTTACATGAATGACAGTATTATTAAAAGCTTTCACTGGAGAATCTTGATTTGATATAAATTTACTTAGGTGTGGTAACTTAGGAAGTTGTAGATATAAAGAAATATCACTTGGACCTTCTGCAAAATTCAAATCAATTAATAAAACTCCCAACTTATTTAACAATTTGGCTAAATGAATTGCTATTGAGGTTCTTCCTACTCCACCTTGAGCTGAATAAATAGAAATTACATTTTGCACCAAAATTTTATATTCAGTCTCTTTGTTTTTAACTTCCTTATTCCCTGTTTTAAATGAATCTTTATTTAAAAAACTATTTTTCAAATCAAATTTTCTTTTTAAAAAGTCTTTACCAATAGTATTTTCTTCCTCACCCCAGAATTTACAATTATAATCATCATGTGAAATAACAGGCTTCTGTAGTTTTGTTTCTTCAATAGAATGTCTGTCTTCTAACTGTTCCTTATAATTATCTTTTGATAAAGTAGACTTATTTAATAGAAGATTTTTTAAAGATTCTTCTGTAATAGGCTGTTTTAATACACCCTGACATTTCCATTTTTTGTTTTCTTCTGACATTGTGTCTTTAGCTAGGAGAATTAAATTTGCTTTGGATTTCCTTCTAATCCATCTTCCTAACTTATATGAACCATCTAATTCCTTGTTTAATAGAACATAACTGGGTTTGTACTTTTGAATTATTGATTTTGTGGCTGCAATATTTGATATTGGAAATATGTCAAAATCCTCATTTGATAATTTCTTTGCCAAATTCTGAATATTAAAATCAGTATCAACTATTACAACTTTCTTCATTTTTATATTCTTGTTTTTAATATAATGAAATGCAATAATACAAGTAATTATACGATATTATAAGTTATTATAATATTTAAAAATATAGATGTCAATAATATTTTACAAATAGTTTTTATAATAACATTCTTAAATATATTGTCAACATTTTTTAAAAAATTGGTTCACATAAAATAAATTTCATTATCTTTAAATCAGTAATCACCTTAACCATTCATTTGTTAATTGATTTATTTAACGGACCAGTGGAGAAATATAATTATAAAAATAATCAATAAATTAAATAGCTTTTTTATTTTTATTTAAATAAAAAAAGGAGTGGATTATATTCCACTCCTTTTAATTTTATTTTATTTAAATAATGTTAAAAAATTCTAATTTACTGCTTCTACATATTAATTGTACTTTTTAAGATTTTACTCCTTTTTATATAATTGAAAAGGTTTTCTATATTAATTTATTAATTTTTTATAATTCTACTCTGCTTAGTTGATTTAATACATATCTTCTAATTTCCTGCTGTGGTGGTAGTTCCCTAACAATTTTTTTGGATTCTGTTAGTGTAAATAACAGATTTTCCATTTCCCCGCCACAATCACATTTTCTTTTGGTTTCTCCCTTATTTTCTTTTTTTGGTAGGATTACATCTTTATAGCAGGATTTGCATTTAAAGACATTTTTAGCCCCTGATGAAACTCCCCTTTTTGCAAAAGGTCTCCCTTCTATCTCCACAATATCTAAGGCAAAATCTATTACCGGTGCATTACTTATTGAAGTTCCAACACCAAATCCATCTGCAACTTCTTTTAATTCTCTTATACTATCCTCATCTATTCCACCACTAACCAAAAGTTTTATATTATTATATCCTCTCATATCAAGTTCCCATCTTGTTTCTTCAAGAAGTCCTTTGAAATCACCTCTACGAGTTGATGGAGTATCCAATCTCATACCAAATAACTTGTCTCCCATTGCTTCTGCCACCCTTATTGCTTCAAATTTCTCATCTAAAAATGTATCAATTAATGCAACTCTCATAACATTTTTATCAATTACATCATCAAATGCTTTTGTTGCTTCTATGGTATCACCATATAGAAGTATTAGAGCATGGGGTATTGTTCCTTTTGGTTTCTCCTCTATTAACTCAGCAGCTTTTGTTGCTGAAACTCCATCACAGCCTCCAATAAAAGCATTTCTCTCAATCATTGGAGCAAGTATAGGATGCATTCTTCTTGCACCAAAACTTAGAATAATCCTGTCTCCAGCAATCCTTTTGCATCTTGCAGCTTTTGTTGCTATTCCTGATGCCTGACATAAAAATCCTAAAATTGATGTTTCATAAACCCCAAATTTACTATACATTCCTTCAATATTCATTACTGGTTGCCAGGGTTTGAACATTGTACCCTCAGCCATTGCTTCTACTTTTACATCTACTTCTTTTAAAAGTTGAGCACATTCTTCAATCCCTGCTAAGATTGCCCACTCATATCCTTTTGGAAGGCTTTTAGCTTTTATTTCTGTTACAACGTACTTATCAAGATTTTTAGCTTTTAATATATCTTTTGTTCTTTTAAAATAAACATCTGTTAAACTTCCATCCAATATATCTTTTTCATCTGCAATATGAAATCTCATCTGTCTCCTTTTTTATTTTACAAACTTTATTTTGCAAGAAATTAAAATATTTTAAATATTTCAAAAAAATATTATTTATTTTTTTTAAAAATATAAACATAAAAATATATTAAATATTAGTAAATTATCTAAAAAGTAATATAATATTTTCAAAAATAATAAAGAAACTATAACTCTGGTTTTTCTTAAATTAAATAATTTCCGCTTTTAATATATTCCTCATCTGTTTTAATGCAAATTTATGATCCTCTTCATTTAGACCTGCAACACAATCTTCTGGGACTATCACCCTATATCCTCTTAAAAAAGCATCATAAACCGTATACATTACACAAATATTAGTTACTATACCTGTAACAATGAGTGCATTTACATCTAGTTTCTTCAATAAGTCATCCAACTCAGTATTATAAAATCCCGAATATGTGGTTTTTTCAACTAAATAATCTCTATGTTTTGGAGAAAGCTCTTCAACAACCTGAGCACCTTTAGTTCCTTTTACAGCATGTGGTGGAAATATCTCAAATTCCTTATCATCTTCTGCATGACTATCACAGATATAAATAATTGGGATTTTCTTCTCCCTTGCTTCATCAATACTCTTTTTTAAATTGGGAATTATATTCCTTGCAGCTGGGACCTCCAAAACTGCTCCTTTCAATACAAAATCATTTAACATATCAATTATCAATAAAGCATTTCTATTTGAATTCATTTTTCACCGACTTATAAAACTGAAAATATCTTAAATTATGTAAATATATTTCTATTTTATTTTAAATGAAAAAAATTAAAATCATATATAACTATCTTGTTTAAAATAGCATGTTAATGATAAAGTAACTTCATTTTATAATCAAAATCAATATATCATTTTATATCCAAAAGGTTATCATTTGTTGATTTTTAGTTTAAAATTTTAAATATCAGAACAATAAATTTAAAAAGACCTATATGATATAATTTTCAATTATATAAATGCACTATTTACTAGTTATATTAATATATCTTATTATATTTTTAGTAATTTAATTTTAGTAATTTAATAAATAAAAACTTTTTAAAAATCTAAAAAAATTAAACTATGATATTTATCATATTTTTAAAATCTATTCTTTAAAAAATTTAACCAAGCCTGTATAAGGTTTGGTTTTTTTATTGAAATGGAGGTGAAATGGATTTTAATTTATCATCAGAGCAAAAAGCTATGCAAAAATTGTGTATAGAATTTGCTGAAAATGAGATAGCTCCAAAAGCACAAGAAATGGATAGAACTGGAGAGTTTCCATATGAAATTATAAAAAAGATGGCAAAACTTGGACTTATGGGATTACCTATTCCAAAGAAGTATGGAGGAGTTGGAACTGACTACTTAACATATGTTATTGCTTTAGAGGAAATATCTAAAGCAGATGCCTCTGTTGGAATTACTATGTCTGCTCATATTTCATTACCATGCAGTACATTATATGATTTTGGAACTGAGGAGCAAAAACAGAAGTGGCTCGTACCTTTAGCTCAAGGAAAAATATTGGGAGCATTTGGTTTAACTGAGCCATCAGCTGGTTCAGATGCTGGAGCAACTCAAACCACTGCTGAGTTAATAGATGAAAAATGGGTAATAAATGGTTCAAAGTGTTTCATTACAAATTCGGGAACGGATATAAGTGGATTAGTAATTGTTACTGCAGTAACTGGAAAAAGAGAAGACGGCAGATCTGAAATAAGCAATTTTATAATCCCAAGAGAAACTGAAGGGTACAGTCAAGGTCCAAAATATGCAAAAATGGGTTGGAGGGCAGCTGATACAAGAGAACTGATATTTTCAGATTGTAAAATTCCTAAAGAAAATCTTTTAGGTGATTTAGGATCTGGATTTAGACAATTTCTGCAGGTTTTAGATGCAGCAAGGATATCAATGGCTGCATTATCAGTTGGAGTGGCTCAGGCCTGTTTAGATGCATCATTAAAATATGCTAAAGAGAGAATTCAATTTGGTAGACCAATATCCAAATTCCAGGCTATAAGTTTCAAATTAGCAGACATGGCAACTGAAATAGAACTTGCCAGGCTTATGTACTATAAAGCAGCATGGCTTAAAGATAATGGAAAACCTTATACTAAAGAAGCAACAATGGCTAAGCTTTTTGCATCAGAAATATCAGTGAAATGCGCTAATGAAGCTGTTCAAATTCATGGTGGATACGGTTTTATGGATGATTTTGATGTTTCAAGGTATTATCGGGATGTGAAAGTAAATACTATAGGTGAAGGAACATCTGAGATCCAAAGGATAGTAATTGCACGTCAATTAGGCTGCTAAAAAAATCAATATTAAATATCCTGTAAAAATCTTTAAAATAAACTATTAAAAATTTTAAAAACAAATTTCATAATTCATGTATAAAGGAGGAATTTTGAAAGAGATCGTGATATTAGATGGAGTAAGAACTCCCTTTGGAAGATTTGGAGGAAAATTAAAAAATATATCTGCTGTAGATTTAGGTTCCAAGGTAATTAAAGAACTAATAAGTAGAAACAATATTGATGTTGAGAAAGTGGATGAAGTAATTATTGGTATGGTTGTACCTGCTGGAACAGGTCAAATCCCTGCACGTCAGGCAGCACTAAATGCAGGTCTACCTTCTCAAACACCTTGTCTTACTATAAATAAGGTGTGCTCATCAAGTTTAAAAGCAGTATCCTTAGCTTCCCAGATTATTAAAGTTAGGGATGCTGAATTGATTATCTCTGGTGGAATTGAAAATATGAGCCAAGCTCCATATTTGGTACCAAATGCCAGATGGGGTTATAAACTTTGGGATGCAACACTTGTGGATGCAGTGGTTAAAGATGGACTTTGGTGTCCATTTGGTGATGTTCATATGGGAAATCATACAGATATTGTTGCTGAAGAATATGACATGAGTAGAGAAGAACAGGATAAATGGGCTCTTAGAAGCCATATGTTGTGGGCAGAAGCTCAAGATGCTGGTAGATTTAAAGATGAGATTATACCAATAGAAATTCCTCAGAGAAAAGGTCCTGCAGAAATTTTTGATTTTGATGAGCGTCCAAGAAGGGATACTTCTTTAGAAAAATTAGCAAAATTGAAGCCAGTATTCAGGGAAAATGGAACAATAACAGCTGGAAATGCACCGGGAATAAATGATGGCGCAGCTGCATTAATAGTAAGTTCATATAAAAAAGTAGAAGAATTAGGAATTGAACCTATAGCAAAAATTATTGATTATACTCAAGTTGCAACAGATCCAAAATATTTCGCCATAACACCAGCACTTGCAACAAAAAAGTTGTTAGCTAAAAATAACATGACTTTAAAAGACATTGACCTTTTAGAAATAAATGAGGCATTTGCCGCTGTAACATTAATTTGTATAAAGATTTTAGAAGCGAATCCAGATATCGTAAATGTAAATGGTGGAGCAGTTGCAATTGGACATCCAATTGGAGCTAGTGGGGGAAGAATTCTTATGACCTTAATTTATGAACTAAAAAGAAGGGGGTTGAAAAGAGGTATTGCAGCAATTTGTGCAGGAACTGCTCAATCAGATGCCATGTTGGTTGAAGTGTAAATAACAAATTTTCAATTAAATAATAATTTTTTATAGAATAAATTTATCTTTTTTAAAAGTAAAACTTTTAAATAAAAGGGGTACAAATATGATAAAGAAGATAATGATAGTTGGTGCTGGTCAGATGGGATCTGGAATAGCTCAAGTCTGTGCTCAGTCTGGCTATGATGTTTTACTTTATGATATTGATGAGAAATTCACAAAAAGAGCAATTGAAAAAATAACTCATTTCTTATCAAGAGGAGTTGATAAAGGAAAAATAACTGAGGAGGATAAAAACAAAGCATTAAGTAAAATTAAAACAACTTTGAATTTATCTGATGGTAAAGATGCTAATTTTATAATTGAAGCTGCTCCTGAAAATTTAGATTTGAAAAAGAAAATATTTTCAGAACTTGATGAAATTTGTCCTGAAGAAACAATTCTTTCCACAAATACTTCGTCATTATCAATAACTGAGATTGCCTCAGCAACAAAAAGACCTGAAAAGTTTACAGGAATGCATTTCTTCAATCCAGCTCCAATCATGAAATTAGTAGAAATAATCTGTGGACTTGAGACTTCTGATGAAACATTCAATATAACAAATGAACTTGCAGTTAAATTGGGAAAAACTCCAGTTAGAGTTCAGGATTACCCAGGATTTGTGTCTAATCGTTTATTGATGCCAATGATAAATGAAGCAGTTTATGTACTTATGGAAGGTATCGCATCTGCCAAGGATATTGATACAGTAATGAAACTGGGAATGAATCATCCAATGGGTCCATTAGAACTTGCAGATTTAATTGGTCTTGATACTTGCCTGGATGTTATGGAAGTTCTTTATGAGGGATTTAAAGATTCAAAATATAGGCCATGTCCTTTGTTAAAAAATATGGTAAATTCTGGTAGGCTTGGGAGAAAAACAGGTAAAGGTTTCTACGAATATTAATAGATGTAGATTTTGTCAATTGCTATTGAGATAATATTGTAGGGTCAGGTCTTTTAATATAATATTTTTTATACAAATATCTAAAATAGTAAAATCTTTTATAAATGATGTAGTATTAAATTTAAGAATTAATTCTTATACAAAAATGATAAAGAATATGAATCAGAGTAAATTAAAAGAAGGTTTAATACAGGTATATACAGGAAATGGTAAGGGTAAAACAACAGCTGCTCTGGGATTGGCTTTAAGAGCTATTGGACACGGTTTGAAAGTAATCATTATTCAGTTCATGAAAGGAAGCAAAAATTATGGTGAAGTTAAAGCTATCAATAAATATCTTCCTCAAATAAAGATCGAACAGTATGGTTTAACCTCATTTGTGGACAAAAATAATCCATCTAAAAAAGACATAGAACTTGCACAAAATGGACTTAAAAGAGCTAGAAGAGCAATATTTAGTCAGTTATATGACATAGTAATTTTAGATGAGATAAATGTGGCTATGGATTTTAACCTCATTTCAGTTGAGGCTATATTGCAGTTAATAGAGGATAAACCACCAAATGTGGAGCTTGTTTTAACAGGTAGATATGTTCCAGAAGAGATAATAGAAAAAGCTGATTTAGTATCAGAAGTTAAAGAAATAAAACACTGGTTCAAAAAGGGAGTTAATACTAGAAAAGGAATTGAGTATTAAATAATTACAAACTTTTTTTTGTCATTCTGAGCAGCCATTAGAGCCTGTCCTCGACCCTTGAGTGTTAAGCCTATCCTTGAACGGAGTGAAGGAAAGGG
>JAGMBY010000084.1 GCA_023129485.1 Actinomycetes bacterium
GATGAGAGACCAAGGGAGAGACTTGTTAAATATGGTGAAAACAATTTATCAGATGCTCAGCTTTTAGCTATTCTAATTAATTCTGGGTGTAGAAAAACAGGTGAGAATGCTGTTGATCTTGCAAGAAAGCTAATTAAGAAATTCAATGGAATTACTGGTATAGATGAAGCACATTTAAACGAATTAACAGAATCTCTTGGAATAGGCATTACTAAAGCTTCAAGATTAAAAGCAGCATTCGAATTAGGGAAAAGGCTTATTTCACGATCAAATGGTTCTCTTAAAAGATTTAAGTGTAGTGATGATGTTGCCCGGTTTTTCTATCCTATAATGAAGAATTTAAAAAAGGAAAATTTCTTATGTTTACTTCTCGATGGTAAGAATAGAATAATAAATCAATTTAAAATTTCTGAAGGTTCTCTAAGTTCTTCAATAGTGCATCCGAGAGAAGCTTTAAGACCTGCAATTCGTGAAGCTGCTGCATCCATCATTTTCATCCACAATCACCCTACTGGTGACCCTACACCTAGTAGTGATGACATAGCTATAACTAAAAGGTTAGTGGAGTCAAGTAAAATAGTAGGAATTAAAGTATTAGATCACATAATAATTGGAGATAATAAACATTTTAGCTTTTCAAGTGAAAATCTATTGTAGCTAATTTCTCCTATGTAATTTTGTGTTTTATTAAAGTTAATTATGAATAGTAAAAATGATTATATACTATGTCTCTTGGGTAAAATATAAATATTAACAGGTGAGATGAAAAGCAGCTACAACTTTCTTTTCTTTTGAGAGTTTATTATAAGTTTTACAAGCTTCTTTTGTTTTTTGAGCAATGAGCCCAATATTATTTTCTCTTAAAACTTCTTTTGTTTCCTCTGAAACAACCATAAGTTCAAAAGCACCAGTTCCAACAATCAGAATTTCTGGCTTATCTTCTACTATCTCTTTTATATCTTCAGGAACCAGTCTATGTCCTGATTTTCTCCACCAATTAGGTCTGATTCGATCTTGGAATAAAATCAAATCGGAATTGTAGGTTTTTCCGTCTATCACAATTCTACCAAAATCATAAGAGTCTATATTTTTTCTCATTACTTTTCCTTTAACATACGCTTTATCCATTTGTCAGGATTTTTAATCTCTTCAATTGTTGGAATATTTTCTTTATGCTTATAGACTAAATTTAATCCATCAATATTCAATTTTTTGAATACAAGATTTGCAAATTTCTGACCCATTTCATACTGTTTGATTTTTAATTCAAGACCTGTAATTTTTCTAAAAATCTTTTCAGCTGTACTTAAATCTTTTTTTCTATTTTCAAATCTATTCTTTAAAATTTGAAAATTTGATATCATTTTACTTCCAATTTCATCCATTACAAAATTGCTATACCCTTCTAAAATAGTCATTAGAGCTTGAATCTTGAATAGTATCTCTCTTTGTTTTGGTGTAGCTAATGAGAATAGGATATCTTCATGCTGTAGTTTATTTATCATTTCAGCAATTGATTTAACATTCATTTTAGAAACTCTTTCAGCAGCAGATTCTAAATTTAAAGTTGCACTTTCTATATATTCTTTAAATAATTCCTTATAATAATCAACGATCCAGTTATTAGAATTGAATTCAAGAGCATGAGTAACTTCGTGAAGTGCTATCCAGAATCTAAAATCTCTCGATGGCAATCCTAACATTTTTTCTAATCTAAGTAAGTTTGGTGCCACAAAATATATTTTTCCACTTTCACCATATGGTAAACATATATCATATTGACCCAAAACATTCTTAGCTATATAACCCAGAACTAACCCTATTTCAAAGGTAAGTATTAAAGGGCTAATTTTATTTAGTAGTTGACTTATTGGATCACTTGCTTTTTGTTTCTTGGATTGTTCAACAACTTTTTGAGTTAGTGGTTCCATTATAATTTTAAATCCATTTATATTAGCTTCAATCCAATCTTGTCTTCTAAAAACCCTTACAGTAGCAAATTTAAAAAATTGTAAATTTGTGAAATCAGATGTTAAAATTTCGCTTGCTCTGACTAATTCCTCAAATTGTTTTTGAAGATTTGGAGAAGGTGTCTCTTCAATTTCACCTTCATTTGCAACTCTAATAGCTAAATTTTTAGCAAGTTCCCAATTTATTACATCTTTTCTTCCAAGAAATAATTTTTCAAATTCTTTAACTATTGGATGATATATGTTCATTTTCCTAAATTAAAAAATATCCTTTCCTTCTAAAAATCTATTAAGAATATTATTAATGATTGGAATTTTCTATTTTACTCAATCTAATTATAAATGTAAAATATAGTAAAGATTAAAAAATTTTAAGTCTATGTTAATTCTAATAGTTCTACTGAATTATTGAGACATTTAAAAATAAAATTCTAATATATTGATATATTGAAATATTTATATTAGAATTTTATTTGCAATAATTTTGGTATAATTTTAAAAATATTTTTTTGTGGGCCCATAGCTCAGTGGCTAGAGCAGCGCACTCATAATGCGGAGGTCCCAGGTTCAAATCCTGGTGGGCCCACCATTTTTTTGCCAAATTTGCATTTATTTGTGAAAAAATAGATATTAGATATATGATATATGACTCTTACTAAGATTAAGAGTCATATTGCTAAAAGGTAGAAGCAAGAATGACTAGAGTTTTGAATGTTCCAATAGAGGAACTTTTATGAAAATTGCAAAAAAATATAAGACTAATATAGCTGATTTAGGATTATTTTATGCTGCTGCAATTTGGGGTTCAACATTTTTTATTGTTAAAGATAGTTTGAGGTATATTAACCCTGTAATATTGGTGGGTTATCGATTCTTTCTTGCAGCATTGATTCTTGCAGGTATTTTAATTTATCGGCGCAAACCTCTATTTTCAAACATAAAAGCAGGTCTTATCTCGAGTTTATTTCTTTGCCTTCTTTACATACCACAAACCATTGGTCTTGGGATTACTACAGCATCAAATTCTGGTTTTATAACCGGGCTTTTTATTGCTTTTGTACCATTTTTTTCTCTAATTCTCTTTCGAAAACAACCTTCCTTTACAAGACTGGTTGCTGTGATCATCTCTTTAACTGGATTATGGTTTTTAACTGGGGGATTAAGAGATATTAATACAGGAGATCTGCTAACTATTATAGCAGCAATGGCTTATGCAATTCATCTTTTACTTACAGATATGTATGTTAAAAATAATATTAATCCTTATATACTAAGTTTCCAACAATTTCTATTTGTTGGTATGTTAAGTTTCATCACCGGAGCAATTTTTAAACTCCCATTTTTAGTTTTATCTAAAAACATTATTTGGGTGATTTTGTTTTTAACTCTTTTCCCAACAATATCAGCCTTTGTTATTCAACTAACTGCTCAAAAATTTACCGCGCCGATAAAAGTTTCTCTTATATTTGCTTTAGAGCCTGTTTTTGCTGCATTGTTTGCGTGGACTTTAGGTGGAGAAACTTTTATTCCACATCGGGCATTTGGAGGTATGTTGATATTTTTAGCTATATTAATTTCTGAAATACCGATAGAAAAACTTAGTTTTGTTAAAATTTTTAGAAGAGAATAAAAAATCTTCCTGAGGTAAAATATTTAAAATATTGTATTATTTTTAAGATTTTAACTTTTTCAAAATTCTATAATTATTTATATAATAATCTTGAAATTGGAAACTTAGCTTTAATAATATGAAATTAGCTCTAAGTGGTGGAAAAATAATAACACCTTTTGAAATTATTCAAGAGGGAGTTATTTTAATAGAAAATTCAATTATTAAAGAAATTAAAAGAATAGATAAAACAGATAAGAGAGAGACGCAGATTCCAGAAGAATTTGAAATAATTGATGTTCAAGGGAAGATAATTTGTCCTGGATTTGTTGATATTCATTGCCACGGAGGAAATGGTATATCTTTTAATTTAGATTTACCAGATAAATTTTTAGATTATTCAGAATGGTTGCCATCAACGGGAGTTACATCATTTTTTATTACTATTGTACCTACAACTTTAAAAGAAACTATAAAGAAATTAAAAGAAATAGCAAAATTATTTGAATTTTCAGATTATTTACCTGAACCATTAGGTATTCATTTAGAGGGTCCTTTTTTAAATCCCAATAGGAGCGGTGCTATTGATTTAAACTGGTTAAGAAAACCTAATTTAAATGAGACATCTTCTTATTTATCAGCTTCAAAAAATAAAATAAAAATGATAACTATAGCACCAGAACTTGAGGGATCTAAAGAAGTTGTAGATTTTCTTAAAAGAAATAATATAACTGTAAGTTTAGGTCATACTGATGCTACATATGAGCAAACTATAAATGCATTTAAAAATGGATATAGTCATGTTAGTCATTGTTTTAATGCTATGAGAGGATTTCATCATAGAGAACCAGGAGTAGTTGGAGCTATTCTTCAATCAAAGGAAGTATATACAGAGATTATTTGTGATAGTGTTCATGTACATCCTTCAGCTATAAAAATGCTTATAAATAATATAGGAGTAGAAAATGTAGTTTTAATTACAGATTCAAATATGGCAGCAGGTTTGGGAGATGGTAAATATAAGTTCTTGGATAGAGATATAATAGTTAAAAATAAAAAGGCTACATTTAAAGATGGTACAATAGCTGGTAGTGTTGTAACTATGATAGAAGCTTTAAGAAATATGGTTAAAATAGTTGGTGTTTCAACTCAAGATGCCATTAAAATGGCAACTATAAATTCTGCAAAATCAGTTAATTTTGATAAAATTTTAGGAAGCTTGGAAGTAGGAAAGAAAGCCGATATTGTTGTTATGGATAAATATTTAAATTTAATTTTTGTTATTAAAAATGGAAAAATCATTAAATCTGGATAGAAGACCTATTTAAAATGAAAATAAAAGAATAAGAAAGTTTTAAACCAATAGAAAGATTTTGAAATATGAATGGGAGAAGCGGTCCTTCAATTCTGCTTGATATACAAAATATAGATTTAAGAATTGAAGAACTTACTTTAACGAGGGAGGAATTACTAGAAAGGGAGGAAATAAAACAATTAACTGAAAGAATTAAAAAGTTAAATAAGGAATTAAAAAATCTAAATCAGGAAAAACACTCTTTAAAGTTAGATCAAAGAAGAATAAATGACGAGGTATCTATTTTATCAGATAAAATCAAGAGTAAAGAAGAAAAATTATACAGTGGGAAAATTACAAATCCAAAGGAGTTAGTCGGTATTAATGAAGAGGTAATTTCACTAAAATCAAAAATGGATGAAAAGGAAACAGAATTATTGGAATTGATGGAAGCTTTAGATGAAATTTCTAAGAATTTGGAAAAAAAGGAAAGACATTTAAGAGAAACTTTGGAGGAAATTAAGAAAAATGAATTAGAATTGGCTCGGAAAGAGAAGGAAATTGATCAAGAAATATCTGAATCGAAAAATAAAAGAAATAATTTAGTAGAACATTTAGATACAGAAATTTTAAACGAGTATGAAAATTTGAGAAAAGAAAAGGGAGGAGAGGTAGTAGCAGTTTTAAAAGATGGTATATGTAGTTGTTGTAATATGCAACTCCCATCAATAAAAGTTGATTCTATGAGAGATTCATCTATTTTTTATCACTGTGATTTTTGTAAAAGAATATTAGTACTACCTCAAAATAATAATAAATGATAAGATATATAAATATAGTTTGATTTTTATATAAGAATATGTATGGAGAAAAGACTAAGAAACATAAAAAAATAATCTTGTTTACAGATGGAGGGTCAAAAGGAAATCCAGGACCTGCTGGAATAGGAATTTTAATTTTCAATAAAGATGGAAAATTAATAAAAGAAGTTAGTGAATTTATTGGAAAAACTACTAACAATGTTGCTGAATATACAGCTTTACTTAGAGGTTTAGAGTTATCAAAGGAATTTAATGCTGATAAAATAGAAATAAAATGTGATAGTAAATTAATGGTAAATCAATTAAAGAAAAAATGGAAAGTTAAAAGTCCAAATTTAAAACCACTTTATCAGAAAGTAAGATTATTACTAAGTGCTTATAGGAAAGTTAACCTTATACATGTTCCAAGAAGTATAATAAAAGCTGCTGATAAACTTGTTAATAAAGCAATTAATTCATCACTTGATAAAGATGTAGAAGTTCATTTTGTGGAAGAAGAAACAGAATCCACTCTTTTTTAATTAATCAGCAATAATTATTTGATGTTAAATCCAATCAATTTTTAACTTTGTAAAATAATTATTTAAAAATTGGAATTTATAGAAATATTTTTAATTTCTTAAGTATTTTTAAAATGATATAATTTATATAAGAGTCAATCGGGTGATCGCGGAATTATTAACTTCCGAGGAAAGTCTGAGCTCCATAGAGCAAGGTGCTGGGTAACACCCAGTGGAGGTGACTCCAAGGAAAGTGCCACAGAAAGTATACCGCCCTATTAACTCTAATAATTTAATAGATAGCATTATTTAAAGATTACTAATGCTAATCAAGCTTGAGAAGCTTAATTAAAAATTATGAGTTAACAGGGTAAGGGTGAAAAGGCGAGTTAAAAGCTCACCAGCAATCAGGTGACTGATTGGCTTGGAAAACCCCACCTGGAGCAAGGCCAAATAGGAGAGTGTTAAAGGGTTGCTCGCTCTGCTCTCGGGTAGGCTGCTTGAGATGATAGGTAACTATCATCCTAGATGGATGATCACCAATTAGTTAATTTTATTTTTAAAATTAAGTAAGAACAGAACTCGGCTTATAGATTGACTCTTTAAATACCCGTCTATAAGAAGTAGATGGGTTTTTTATATTATGAAAGTAATAGAACTTTGGAAACTAAACTTTAATTAACATTAGGTAAAGCTTAAGTTATGGATTCTTACTTTGAGTAATTTTAGGGGATTATTTATATTTGTATGAATGGAAAAACTCAAAGAAAATGCTAATATATATTAAAATATATTATGTTATATAGCTTTTTATAGATGTTAGAATGTGGATAGTTTATATTAAAGTATAATTTTTATACAAGGTTATATTTTAAATGTATTTATAAAAAATAATATCAAAGGTGAAAATTTTAAAGATGAAGATACTTCATACTGCAGATATACATTTAAGAGAATATGACGATGAAAGATGGAGGACTCTTGAGAAGCTTATTGAAATTGGAAAGAAAGAAAAGATTGAAATCTTTGTTATAAGTGGCGACCTCTTCGATAAAGGTATTGATGCTGTAAACCTGAAACCAAAAATACGAAAAATTTTCTCTAATACCGGTTTTAAAATTGTTATTATCCCAGGAAATCATGATAAAGATTCTTATAAACCTGGTATGTATTTTGGTGATGACATTATTGTTTTAAATGACTTAAATAAGCCTTTTGAGCATAAAGACTTAAAGATATGGGGATTACCCTTTGAACCCATAAAAGGAGCGAAAATTCGTGATAAGCTTCACTCATTAGCAAATAATTTAACTGCAGATAAGAGAAACATCCTTCTCTATCATGGTGAATTGCTTGACGCATTCTTTTCCAGAAGAGATTTTGGAGATGAGGGCAGGGAAAGATATATGCCTATTGAACTTACTTATTTTGAGGATTTGAATATTGATTATATACTTGCAGGACATTTTCATAAGAATTTTGATATGTGGACATTAGAAAATGG
>JAGMBY010000085.1 GCA_023129485.1 Actinomycetes bacterium
CCACCTAATGAATATACTCTTAATACCCCTCATTATGAAGAAGTTGATATAAATTTTGACCCCTTTAAAGATAAAAAGCCTATAGAGGTTGTAAAAGATTGTTTTAATAATCTTCATCCAAAAGCAAAGGTTATTCTAAAAGTTAGAGGTTTTATAAACAGTGAAGATATTGGAATGAGTGAGGAAGAACTTGTAAAACAAATAAAAAAGATTTCTTCAGGGAAATGTATTGAGGATTACTGTGAATTCGAGGATATACGAATAATACTTGAGGATGATCTATTTAAAAACTTCAGAGAAAAGCTCAAGCAAACTAATTATGAAGAGGAAAAGAAAATGCAAATGCGTGAAATGGTAATTAAAGCAATGATGGAGACACAATCATGAAAATAAAAGAGTTTCTAATAACAAGGTATGGTCCTTTAAAAAATAAAAACCCTTTTCAACTGGCTGATTTCAACTTATTTTGGGGTAAAAATGAGGAAGGGAAAACCTTGACAATAGATGCACTTGTAAAGCGACTGTTAGGAATCAATGTCAAAGATTTTGAACGCATAGATCGAGTAGAAGAGAATCCGGAAGGTTATGTAATTTTGGAAGATGATGAGGGTAAAGATATTAAAATTCCAGAAGAGGGGGATTTAACAAAAAATACAGATTTAACTTCATCTGAATGTCGCAATATTTTTATAATAAGAAATAGCGAACTCTCTATTGCTCGTGAAAGTAAGTTTTATACTAATGTAACAGATAAACTTACAGGTTTAAGAACAGAGGATATTTCTTCCATAAAGAAGAAACTTCAAGAAATAGGAAAATTAACACGACCTGATAGTGATGCATCTCTTTCTGATGATGTTAGATGGGGAAAGATAAAGACCAAGGTAAAAGATGCTAAGGAATTAGTAGAATATATTGATGAATTAAAAAGAAAAATTAAAGATGAAAAATTTAACTTGATAGAAGAAGAAATTTCGAAAACCACAGAAAAAATAAGGGGAGTTGAACAGGAAATCAGTAATTTGGAGAATGCTCAAAAAAGAGAAATGTATGAAAAGAGTAATAATGTATTAAAAAAACTTAAAATTTCTTTAAAAAATCTTAAAGTACTGAATTTAGAAGAAAAAGAAAAATTAAATTTGAAATTAAATAATTACGAAGAAAAAAGAGAAAAGTTATTACTTCAGAACCCAATAAGTAATTTTTTTACTAAGGCTACAATATTTTCAACAATACTTTTATTAGTATCCATATTTGGATTTACTGTAAGACCTCTACCCTTTTTAACCAAATTAATATATTTATTCATTTTTTCAACTGCGATTTTAGGTATATTTCCATGTTACTTCACTATAAAAAAAGTATTGCTTGCAACAACACTCAGAAAAATCAAGATAAGTGCTTTACAAATTGGAGTTGGCGGAGAGGGGATAAAGGTCATTCGTTCAAATATTAATAGTGTTGATGAAAATTTAAGATCAAAAGATGAGGCTAGAATTAAATTAGATTCTTATTTTGGGAAAATAAACAATGATTTAGAAAAAAATATTTTATTCTGGGACCAAAAAGTTGACGAGCTTAAAGAATATGAAGATAAGGCTAAAGGAATAGAGTATGATGAAAATAGACTTTCTCAATTAAAAATTAATAGGGGTGATTATTTAAGTAAAAAAGATAAGTTACAGGAAAAAATGGAAAGTTTTAGAGATGATTTGAAATATGTAGAAAACGAATCAAATAGAATTTTATTATTAGAAGGCGAGTATCTTCATTGTAATACTTCTGTGGATTTAAAGGCTATAAGAAAACAACTAAAGGATTTTATAGATAAAATTGAAAACAATAAAGACACTTCGTTGGATGTTGTAATGATTTTTGAAGAAATAGAAACAGAAGAAAAAGAAAAAGTTTCTGAGCTTTTTGGTAAAGGTAGTTCCGTATCGAGGTATTTTAAAGAAATAACAGGTGGGCTTTATGAAGAAGTATTTTTTAATCAGAATGTAGAGAAAATCGCAGTTAAGGATACATATGGAAAAATATTAGAAGCAGGAAAATTATCTGGTGGGACTTATGACCAATTATATCTTTCTATTAGACTTGCACTTGGAGAAAAGCTATTAAAAGGTAAGAAAGGATTTTTCATCTTGGATGATCCATTTGTGAAAGCTGATCCAGATAGATTACAGAGACAGATTGAAATACTTAAGAAGATTTCCGAATCAGGGTGGCAAATTGTATACTTCTCGGCTAAAGGAGAAGTTAAGAATGCTTTAGAGAAAGAAATTGAAGATGGATCTATTAATTATATTGAGATTAAAAGCATATTTACTTAGAAATATTTGAATATTTTGAGGAAATCCTAAAAAACATCAACGCGTAATTTTATCAACTGATGAGGAACTTCCCAAAAGCAAAGATTATCTAATCAGATTAACTTGATTTAATTATATTTCTTTGAGATTGCTTCATCGCATTTGCTCCTCGCAATGACACTTAATAATTCTATGAACTTAATATTATGGAATCCATTCCGGGTGAAACAAAGAAATTAATCCTTCTTAATAATAGTGGAATTTATTCAAACAAGGTTAATGTAAATTACATTTAATGAGAATCTTGGTTTTCTGGGGGGCTATTTTTAAAGCTTTTTCTGTTTGCTCAAGTGGAAAAATTTCTGAAATCAAGGGTTTTATATCTATCTTTTTACTGCTCAAAAAATCAATAGCCTTAGAAAAAGGACCACATCTTGAACCCTGAATTTTTATCTCATCAACTACAATTTTTGTGTTGTCAACATCTTTAATTAAAATTCCATGAGTTGACTTTAAAGCAACTATTCCTCTTGGTCTAACAAGTTTTATTGCAAGATTAAATCCTAATTTTGAACCTGTTGATTCTACTACAACATCTGCTCCGAGTCCATCTGTCAATTTCTTAACTTTTGAAATTAAATTTTTATCATTTCCATTTATTGTTTTTGATGCCCCATATTTTTTTGCTCTTTTGAGTTTTTCTTTTGAACGGGATATTGCAATCACATCTGCTCCCATTGAATTTGCAACGGAACAGATTAAAATTCCTAATCTTCCAACTCCAAGTACAACTACTTTATCTCCAATTTCAAATTTTGAGAGTTCAAATGTCTGAATTGCTGCAGCTAAAGGTTCTATAAAAACACCCTCTTTATCTGATATTTCATCAGTTAATATATGTATGTTTTTTACTGGAACTTTAACAAGTTGTGCAAATGCTCCATCTGCTTTCATTATTCCTAATACTGTTCTTTTAAGACAATGGGTGGGTAGTCCTTTTCTGCATGCAGGACATTTTATTCGTTTAGTGTATGAAAGACATGTATTATTTATCTCAGCAGTAACCCTTTTTCCTATAAGTTCGGGTTCTGAATCTTCACCAATTTCAACAACTTCTCCTGTAAATTCATGTCCTAGAACTAACGGTAAAGGAACTTTGTAATCACCTTTATAAATTGCAATGTCAGTACCACATATTCCAGAATAATTTACTTTAATAAGCACCTCATCAGATTCTATTTTAGGTTTTTTTAATTCCTTAATAATAATTTTTTTAGGCTCAATCAAACTTGCTACTGTAAAAAATTCCATTTTTTTCTCCAATTTTTTAATATAATTTATATTTATTTGTTTATTTTGAATTCACTTTTTAAATTATTTATTTTAAATTTGGTTTAGCATTTTACTAAAGGCTTAAGATTATAAATAATTTAAATTTAATTTTAAAAACATATTAAAATATTCTATTAAAATTTATAGGTTTTAAATTATATAATAATAAA
>JAGMBY010000086.1 GCA_023129485.1 Actinomycetes bacterium
TGAAAAGCCAAAGCATGTACAGATGTAATTCCCACAACATCTATAGAATTTATTTGACTCAATGTTTTTGCCAGAGCCAATCCTATTCTTGTTCCAGTATACATTCCTGGTCCAATATCTACCCCAATTAAATCAATCTGACTTAAATCCACATCAGTTTTTTTAAGAACTTCATCAATCACGGTAACTATTTTAACAACATGAAATTGACCGCAATCAACTAAGCTTTCCGTTAAAATCCTTTCATCCTCAGATAATGCTATAGTCATTATTGAAGTTGTAGTATCTATCCCCAATATATACATATTTAATCTGTCACCTTCACAAATTTAGATTTATTCAACCGTTTTTCCCAACTCTCTCCATGAGGAGTAATTTTTATTTTTCTCTTATCATTCTCATAATAGTAGAAATTTATCTCAAGATGATCAAAAGCTAATATTTCACTAACTTTGTCCCCCCACTCAACAACTGTTATACCATCTCCATATTGAAATTGTTGAAATCCTATTTCCTCAAGTTGAAAAGATTTATCCAATCTATAGACATCAAAATGATAAAGTGGAATTTTATTATAATAAATTTTTAAAATAACAAAACTCGGACTTGTTACAACCTGAGAAATCCCTATTCCTTGTGCCAAACCTTTTACAAAACATGTCTTTCCAGTTCCAAGTTCTCCACTTGCACTTATAACATCTCCAGGTTTTAATAATTTGGCTATTTTTTTAGCCAAATTTAAAGTTTCCTGCTCAGAAGTTGTTATTATAAAATTTTCTTTACATTTATTCATAGTGACCATATTAAAAATAAATTATATTTCTCATTTAAAGAAAAGAAGAGAAAAAACTATATCTTATATTAGAATAACTTCATTAATAATATCTTACTATTATTGCATAAAAATAGAGGGAAACTGAGATGGTGAGAATTAATTTCTTTAGAATTATTTGAAAATAAATTTTTAACAAAATTGAGTTTTTTGAATTTTTTGTGTAAATAGGATTTTTTTATGAATTAAGAAATTATCAAAATAATCCAAGTTGTTCTTTGCTTTCTACTTCATCTTCAATTTGAAGTTCAATCTGCTTATCAAGTACCCTTTTCATAGTGACAAAATCCTTCTCGAGTGAAGGTAAATACGATGGAGTATAAAGTGCTGCTGCGGGGTGATAAATGGGAAGTACTAATCTACCCCCAACTCTAAACAATTTTCCCCTGACACTTGTTATTCCCACATTCTTTTTTAGAATTAATTTAGTTGCAAGATTACCTAATGTACAAATTATTTGTGGATTTATAAAATCAATTTGGGCATATAAATACTTTTTACAGATATCTATTTCCCCAGATAAAGGATCCCTGTTATTAGGGGGTCTACATTTTATAACATTTGCTATATAAACTTGCTCTCTTGAAAGATCCACTGATTTGAGTAATTTTGTTAAGAGCTTACCTGCAGCACCAACAAACGGCTTACCTTTTAAATCTTCATAATAACCTGGAGCTTCCCCGATAAAAATAACAACTGCTTTATCATTTCCTGATCCAAAAACAGCATTTGTTCTATTTTTATGAAGTGCACACTTTTTACAATTTAAGACTTCATTATATACATCTTCTAAACTTTCCCAATCTCTCAAATTACCTCCTCATTCAATCTACCATTTTACTTACTAATAGTTAGTTACTTACAAGTGCTACAGGTATCAAGAGAACAGGTAGGACATGAAGATGAAGTTGAGCCCAAATCTAAATCAGAGGATTCTTCAGATACATTTGAGCTAAATTTTGAAAAAAGTTTAATTAAATCTTTACTCCCACATTTTGGACATGTTATTACATCATCAGAACTGGGTAATAAGATCAATTCTTCAAAAACCTTACTACATTTTTTACACTTATACTCAAATATTGGCATTACAGCTATTCTCTCCTTTAAAAAATTAATTCCAACAAAATATTTAATAAAAAATCGTAACAATGGAAATATCATAATGTAATATCATCAAATAACAATATTATTAATTATCCAAATTAATTATAAATCATAGCAATAAAATAATAAATTTTTATAATAGTTTCTTCTTATCTTCTTTTAATTTTTTAATGGAAAACCCTGGTGGTAAACCTAAACGATGCTTTTCTAATAATTCAAATTTTAACAAAATATCAAAAAATAATCCATCAGCAACTATTTTTCCATTGTCCAAAATAACTGCTCTATCACATAATAAAGCTGCATAAGGTATATCATGGGTTACTATCAATTTCGTTTTTAATAATGAATTTAATATCTTTGCAAGCTTTATTTGTGAATTATGATCTAAATTGCTACTGGGCTCATCTATAGCAACAATATCGGGATTCATGGATAAAATAGTAGCTATAGCTACTCTCTTCTTTTGACCATAACTAAGATGAAAAGCATTAGAATTTTCATATCCCCCCATCTCCACTTTAAAAAGAGCATCTTTTACCCTTCTTTCCACTTCTTCCCTGTTTAATCCCAAATTTGTAGGACCAAAAGCAACATCCCCGTAAACAGTTGAACAAAATAATTGATCATCGGGGTTTTGAAAAACAAGACCTACTTTCTTTCTAATATTTTTTAAATTTGAAGATGAAGAATTAATTTTAATACCAAATATTTTTATTAAACCGTTTCCCCTTAACAAACCATTTAAATTAAGAAGTAATGTACTCTTTCCCGCTCCATTTGGACCAATTATAGCTAAAGATTCACCTTGACGAACTTTCAAACTCACTCCCTTTAGAGCTTCCGTTCCATCAGGATAAATAAAACTTAGATCCTCAATCTCAATAGCAAGTTCTTTATCATCAAACATAAATTTTCCACCTTTTAACAAATATATTCACAATTTTTTTCAGTTGAAAAAGTATATAATTTACTAATCTAAAGTAGTTCCCAATAGAGTAATCCCTAATAAAAAATTAAATTTCTTGCATTTCTTGTGCTTATCATTCTTTAAGCTTCATGAACTATATTTAAAAAATTACTATCCAATAAATAATCTTATTAAAGTTAAAATTACAAAGAAAATGATCAAATAAAGCCACTCAATCCATCTCATTTTGTATTTATAATTCAAGATGAGATCACCATTATATCCACGGGATAACATTGCTAAATAAACTCTTTCTCCCCTCTCATAACTTCTCAGAAATAAGTTTGCAATTATGCTTCCTACTACTTTTGATTGCCAAATCCACTTACCTCTGTAATTTCTTGCATTTCTTGCTCTTATCATTCTTTGGACTTCATCAACTATGACGAAAACATAACGATACATGAAAGATGCTATATTAGTTAAGATTGAGGGTACTTTCAATTTCCTAAAACCCAATAGAAGTTGCGAAAAGGGACTTGTTGAAGAAAGAAGTATGAGAGCAATGATACTCAAGAAGCTCTTTAAAACCACATTCATTATTACAAGAACTGAATTTATATTATAGAATCCACCACCAAGATTTCGCAGGATACCCAAATTGTAAGAACCAGCATATCCATTTTTGCTGATAAAAGGAGCAAAGATAACAATAAATAGAATAAACGGTATCACCATGAGAAATCTCTTTAATATAAAAAGTATCGGAATTTTGGAAATTATTAAAATGATGAGTTCAATTAAGAAATAGATTAAGAATGCCCAAAGAAAAACTGGAGAAGTAATCATAACCATAATTAAGAAAAATAATGTTGTTATTATCTTTACTCTGGGGTCTAGTTCATGTATGAAACTATTTAAATTGCTGTATTTATCTAAAAATGAATGTCTCAACTTATTAATTATTATTATTTAATTACTATTTAACTACAATAAATTTTCCAATCAACCATCCTATTGTTATAGTTATAAACGTACCAATCAATCCAGCTAATGCAGTGGCGATTACTTCACTACCCACCCCTGGAAATGCATAATCTGGAATTGGAGAATATTTCCATACACCTTCTTCAAGAGCCTCTTTAATAAATCCTTTATCTTCTGCAACTTTCTCTAATCCATCGGGCCAGGGTGATGCAAATGGTGATATGAGTATCGCTAAAATTAATGCAATTATTAAACTTATAAAAACAAAACCTCCAATATTTTTTTTCATTTCTTCCCCTCTAAATTAATATTTCATAAATAGTATTAAACAAATAAATTTATGTCTATACAACCTTTACCATCTTATAAATTAAACAATATATTTTTTAGGTTTCTTCTTCAGATTCTGAATATTCCCCTATTAAATCTGGTCTTATTTGTATAACAATAGCCAGAACAACTACTGTAACAATTGCTTCACCTATTCCTATTAAAGCATGCACTCCAGCCATTGCCGGTAATGCCAAATTTAATGGACTAGTTCCAGAAATAGCCAACTCTAACGAGCAGATGATGGAAGCTATAAAAACTGATGCCCAAGCAGCAATTGCTGAAGCTGTGAGAAATCCTCTTTTTGTTTTTGACAATGCTTTCTTTAATGGAATGAAAATGAAATAGTATGTGAAAACTCCTCCGATGATTCCCATATTAAAAACATTTGCTCCTAATGCAGTTAATCCTCCATCTGCAAAGCCTAAACATTGAATAACAAGAACAACAGTCATAATCAAAAGAGATGCCCATGGACCTAATAATATTGCTGCTAAGGCTCCTCCTAAGAAATGACCACTTGTACCACCAGCTACTGGAAAATTTAACATCTGAGCTGCAAAAATAAATGCCGAAGTTACACCTAAAAGTGGAATATGTTTATCACCAAGTTTCTTTCTAACTTCCTTAACTGCATAACCAAGACCTCCAGTTGAAGCTATAGCAGTAGTTAATGCTGTTTTTAAATCCAAAAAACCATCTGGAATATGCATTTGTTCCCCTTTCTTAATTAAAAATTTAATGTGAAGATCAAATAAAATTTAATAAATCAAATATTTTTTCCTCACCCATTTGCATTATTAAAATATGAATAAGTATCTTCTTTAATTTATTATTTATTTTATTTTTCAATTTTTATTTATTAAATAATCACTTTTCTATGAAATAATAGACAGATTATCCTAAGATCAAGTCCCAAAAATAAAAAACCACGACAAATTTGACTTCAGTCAAATTAGACCGTCGTGGTCCTATTATCAAAATATATTTATATTTAAATCAAAATTTTAAATAAGAATTAAAATCAACTTAATATTTCTGGAAAGTCTTTTTCCAATTAGTTTAGATATTTTACCACATAATTTATTTTCTATTCAACAATAGTGTTACATATTATCTTAAACCTTTTAAATAGTGGAATTTTTTAATGAAAACTAAAAAATATTTATATTATTTATCACCTTCAGATTCAGTAAGCACCATTTCATGTTTCATAAAATCTATATACTTAATTTTAGCTTTAATAAATTTCTGCTCACCAAAAAGGTCTTTTAAGAAAAAACCATCTTTCTCACTCTGAATATCTATTACATTTTCAAATATCTCTTCCTTTTTCCCATCCTTTTCAATATATACCTTGGTCTCACACATATAAATCTCCTTTTAGCTTTTGTATTAATTCTTTTTATATTAATCAATTTTATAATAAAAATTATATTTTATAAATATTTTTTATGGGAAGTATAATTATCTTAGTTTTTAATATTTTTATATAGAAAATCCAAAATCCAACATAATAACTTACTCATTCTTTTTAATCATTTCTTTAACAATCTCTATACCCTCATCAATAAGCCTTGGGAGTGGTTTCTTCTCAGCTCCCAATATTGTTAATGGTGGATTACAAAGTGGAATAAACAGCCTTTTCTTTTTAAATTTCCTTATAGATTCAGCTATAGCTGGGGTGATCTCTCCCATCATTGAATTGGGTATTAATACAGATATGGGAGCAAATATCAAATCCATCTCTTCGATGGTAATTTTTATAGCATTTTCTCCTGTTGCTCCTCTATTTGCCTTTGCTTTTAACATATTGCTCGTTGCAATAGCATTAGTCCCAAGTGCAATTATTTCTATTTTATGACCAAAATTCTGCCTTAGTTGTGTTATTATCTGACTGCCAATACTTCCTCCCATGCTATCAATTACTGCAATTTTTATTCCCATAACATCCTCTTATTTTATTAAATATCATGTTTTATTAATATATTCTTATATAAAGATTCCTATAAAAATATTTAAAAATAATCAATTTTTTTCATATTTTTTATATACATTCAGTAACTTTTAATATTCTTACATAAGGTTTTGGAAATTGAAAATTTTTTTTTATTTTTGTTTCTTATAATTTTTTGCTATTTCCCAATAGTGAAGAGCGTAGCTTTTTAACTTTTCACCATCTTCTTCTGTCAGCTTTTTTATAACTCTACCCGGTACACCTACAACTAAACTATATGGTGGTATCTCTTTCTTTTCAGGAATAACAGAACCTGCTCCAATAATTGAACATTCTCCAATTTTAACCCCATCTAAAATAGTAGCATTTATGCCTATTAGAATATTATTTCCAATTTCACATCCATGCAAAATTGCAGCATGACCAACTGTTACATAATTACCAATTTTTAAAGGGTATTTTGGATCCACATGCAAGACACAATTATCCTGAATATTAGAATAATCACCAATTGATATTTTATTAATATCACCTCTAACAACTGCGCCTGGCCAGATACTTACATGCTCACCTATCTTAACCTTGCCAATCACTTTTGCATCAGGTGATATATAAATTTCTTTTCCTAATTTAGGACTAATTTCTGAATATTTCTCTATCACTTTTAATACTTAAATAAAATTTTCTATTAATAAATTTCTGTGAAATTATAATATATTTTTAGCTAATTTTTATAGAGCGGTCTATACATACACCATAGAAATCGCATTTCACACAGTTCTGAGAGCTTGGATTAACATTGAATTTTGATTTCTCTATACTTTTAATAAGCCTTATAATTTCTTTTTTTGTTTTTAAAAGTACCTTTTTTGAATATATGATCGACTTTTCAATTCCATCTTCCAAGAAAAACAAAGTGCATTTTATCTTTTCTGGTGATATTTTATATAATTCACTGAGAGCTAAAGAATATATTTTCAATTGAAGGTTTTCTTTTAAATTAAGATCTATGGGTTTTTTGCCACTCTTGAAATCAACTATCTCATAAAGTTCATTGTCTATTTTTTGAATTCTATCCATAAATCCCCTGATAATATATTTATTAATTTTTAAATTAAAAAGTTGTTCCACTGCTAATATATTTTCATCTGTTTTTGAGAAACGACTGAGCAAGTAATTTTTAATCATATTCTTAATTTTTGGAATTTTTTCCTCATATATAAGATCTTCACCACTTAATATCTCACCCCAACTTAGACTCTCACCCCATCCAATTGGAAAATCCAATTTTTCAAGTGCAGTTTTTTCAATAATTGATCTCTCAATTGCCTGGTGTATTAAATTTCCTATTTTAATTGATAATCGATTCGGTGTCGGAAGTGGCTGAATATAAGTCCAAAAATATCTTTTTGGACAATCCTTATAAATTGACAAAGCGGAGTAGCTAAATATTGGCGAATGAAGAGTAAATTTCTTCTCCTTTCTTCTATATATTCTTTTTTTACCAGTAGATATAACATTTTTTATGTCTTTCTCTTTATTTAATGCTTTTTCCTTTATCTTCTCAGAAATTGTAATTTTAGGAAATTTTGATTTTAATTTACTTTCAATTTCATCCAACGCTTGGTCTTTTTCTACAAAGTCAGCTAAATTTATGTCTTTTTTCTCCTCTGGCCATTTCTTCCTTTTTCTCTTAATTTTATATTCAGCTTGAAGCATTGGATTTTCCATTACTTTTAATTTTTCTCTAATATCCTCTCCCAATATTCCTACTAACTGTTCATCTAAAGCACTTTGCAAAAATCTTGATATTTTCTTGGGCTTTTTAGTTTCTCCACTAAAAGGACTATAGGATAGATATAATTTATCCTTTGCACGCGTGCAGGCAACATAAAAAAGCCTTCTCTCTTCCTCAAGTGCAATCTCTTTCAGTGCATTTATATATTTAGATTTACTTGTGTAACTACCCATATCAGGAAGATATTCTACATCGCCTCTTAAAGAGTATGGAGCCTTATAAGGACTGTAACTTATTCTTAAATCAGGAAAATCCCTCTCGCACAGCATAGGAATAAAAACTATTGGAAATTCCAACCCTTTAGCTGCATGAATTGACATAACTTTAACCTCATCCCCAACACCAGGAACAAGTTCCTCAGGTTCAAGTTCAGCCGCTTTTAGAACTTCTCTTAGATAAATCATAAAGCTATTGAAAGTTGCTTCTGTCTTTGTTCTCTCAAAATCAGAAGCAATTCTTATTAATTTCTCCAAATTTGCCTTTCTTCTCTCAGATTCCCTGGATTTTTCTGATATAAGTTCAGAAAAAAGTCCTGTTTGCTCGAACATCTCTCTTAATAGATGTGGTAAAGAGAGTCTCTCAGATAGAAATACAAAATGACTTAATTCTTTTGATAGTTGATTCAATCTTTTTTTAGTTTCCTTGCTTAGTTCATCTATATCATCTGCTTTTAATACAGCATCAATGAGATTTACTCGCATTTCAAATTCAGCTATTTTTTTTACGGAATTTTCACTTTTAATTTCAATTTCCTTTATGTGTTTTTTACTTTTAATTTCTATCTCTCTCTTATATTCTTCATCTCTACTTATAATATATTTTGCAAGGTGAAAAATGTCTCTATCGCAGATTTTATATCTTGGAGATTTTAAAACACGAACTAATGCTATTGCATCGGTAGGGTCATGGGTCAATTTTAAAAGAGAGATTGCATCAATAATTTCAGGTCGGTAGTAAAATCCTCTACCCCCAACGATTTCATATGGTATATCCCTTTCATCTAAATATAAAGTTATTTCATCAAATCTCTTTTTTCTACAAAGAATTGCTACATCTTTGTAAGAAAAATTATTATTATTTATTAATCTTTCAATTTCTTTAGCTATGAATTCTACCTCGTCATAATATGTTGGAGCAAAGAATGTGAAGATCTTTGAATCTTTTTTAAAGTAAGCTTTTGGCATTTTTTCTAATCTATTTTTATTTTCTTTAACTACATTATAAGCAACATCGAGTATATTCTGTCCTGTTCGAAAACTCTTTGTAATTGAGGTAGTTTTAACCTCTTTTTTAAAAGGTTCAAGTTTATTAAATCTTAAAATATTATAAACAGATGCTCCCCTCCAACCATATATTGACTGATCATCATCACCAACTACGGTTATATTTTTTTCTTTACTGGAAAGTAAATAGATTAGTTGAGCCTGTGCAATATTTGTATCTTGATATTCATCTACAAATATATATGGATATCTGTTCTGATAACTTGCTAATATTGCCGGTCTCTGTTCAAATAATTGGACAGGAATCATTACTTGATCGCCATAATCTATGAAGTTCTGTTGTATTTTTATTTTTTCATATTCTTCATAAACTTGTAAAAGTTCTTTATGCATATTGAAATTTCTTTTAGCAACTTTCCTTAGAGCTTTTGATTTATAACTTGAGAAATCAGGTTCTGAGTTTACATATTTTCTAAATTTCTCAACATTTATTAGGTGATTTTTAAGATCAAGTATAAAATCAAGAAGTTTATCCAAGAAATTGCCAATTGAACTTCCTATTTTTACATCTTCAAAAACAAAATTATCCATTACTTGATAAAGAAGTTGCCAGGATTCAGCCCGAGAAATTAAGTTGAAATTGGTATCCAATCCTAAAATGAGAGAGTTCTCCTTTATTGTATTATTGCCAAAAGAGTGAAACGTTGATATCTGTAAACTATTATGATCTATTTTCCTTTTAACCTTTTCAGCAATCTGTATTCGCATATTTTCTGAAGCTTTTATAGTAAATGTTAAAGCTAAAATCTGTTCAGGAGTTGCTAATCCTCTGTTTATAACCTCAATTATTTTTGATGTAAGCGTAGTAGTTTTTCCAGCACCTGCAACTGACATAATTAAGTGTGGACCTTTTGTTATTGATATTGCTTCTCTTTGCTCTTTAGTTAATGTATATTTTCGGTTCATATAAATAACTCTTAATTAATTCTTTTTTATTTCTATATCTTTTAAGTTCTCAAAATTTGAAAATGTCTTCAAAAGTATACTCAAAGCTTCTTTCAATATTGTCCATAGAATCTTGAACATATTAATTTATATTCACAATAACTACATATAGAAAAATCCCTTGGATAAGTAACAAAATTTTCGTTTAATATTTCCTTTATTAATTTTTTAATCTCGGATTTGACTTGATAAATTCTATTTTTACTTATTTCCTGCTCTCTAATAGTTCTATTTTTTTGAGGAATATAAAAATAATACATCTTCTTAACATAATCTTTTATTTCTCTTAACTGAGGAGAAAGAAGTGAAGATAATAAATAAATTCCTAACTGTAAATCAGTTCTTGCATCTTCAAATCTTATAGGAGTTTTACTTGACTTATAATCTATTAATTCAACTCCACTTTTAACTTGATTTATCTGATCAATTCTTCCAGAGAATTTATTACCATCTAATGAGAATGAAAATTCTTTCTCAGTTGCTAAAACTTCTGGTTTTTCTGGTTGTAAATTATTAAAAAGGTTTTCAAAACCCTGATAAGCTTCCTCTTTCTGCTCGTCAGCTACAGGAATAAATGGGAAAAGAGTATTATCCCATACTTCATCAATTATTTCTTTTAATTTTTTAAAGGAATATTCATGTTCTTTTTCCGGATCAAAAAATTCCTGAATTATTCTGTGATATAGCAGACCTTTAGCAAGACTTATTCCCTTAGTTTCACTTATATAAAAATGATATCTAAATTTATACTTTGCTGGACAATCTTTATATGTGCTTACCTTTGAATAAGACGCTGATAGTTTTCCATATGGATGTGGTTTATTAGGATTTTTTGTAGGTTTTATATTTTGCCACCATTCTTTTTTATTACCAAATTTGGAAAGAAGATGAATAGATAAAAATGCTTTATCTATCATCTTTTCTTTAAGCTCATAATCAACTGTCTCTTTTAACTTCTCAAGTGATTGAGCTGCTACAGATCTAAAATAACTTTCTACAGATTTAATTGAACCTAAATAAGGCTCTACTTCAGAGAATTGTTTAGGAACTAAATCCATCTCCACTAAAAATCTTGAAGGAGAAGCTCTCTCTTGCATATTAACTTTCTCTGAAAAGGAGAAAATCATTTTTTCACTTGCTCTTGTCATCGAAGTATAAATTAATCTTCTTTCTTCATCATAATGATTCTTTTCTAAATCTACCCTGCTTAATCTTTCACCAATATGCATTATTTGCTTATCATATGTTTGAGGAATTCTTATTTCAGTAGGAAAAATCCCCTCAACCATTAAGGGCAAAAAAACAATTCTAAATTCTTTACCTTTGCACTGATGTGCTGTAATTATAGAAACTGCATCAACTAATCTATCTAACTTTGGTGTCTCTATTTCCTCAATAAATCCTATCTCTGGCTCTAAACTCTTCAGATAAAAATCAATTCCTTTTTCCGGATGTCTTTGGGAAAATCTCTTCAAACTTGAAAAAAACCTATTTATTGCATCAATTGACTTTTTTCTTTTTACTTCATTAAAAATATTTTTCTCTTTTTTATTAACTAACTCATTAAAATAGTCAATTCTTTTCCAAATGGAGAAAAAGACTTCATCTATAGGTTTATTTAATTTCTTGCTATATTCACTATATATTCTGTAAAAATTTTCTATTTTTCTTTCTTCATCTTTATCCAACTTTGGTCTTCTTTTTTTATCAAATATAAGTTTCGAAAATTCCAAATTATTTAAAATACAATACCTCTCAATAAACCTTAAAGTAAATGGTTTAAGCTTAAAAAGATCGGAAAGAAGAACTGTTTTTACTTCTTCATTCCATCTTTCATCATCTTTAGTTATAACTAAACTTCTTAAAAATGAAATCACAGCATTTACTATCGGATTTTTGAATATTGTGTCTCCGCTACCTATAATTTGATATGGGATTTTTTCCCTATCTAAAGTAGATTTCAAAATTTCAAGATGCCCTTTAAAACTTCTCATAATGATGGCTATTTCATTGAAATGAAGCGTAGGATCTTCAGACATAAATTTCAAAATCAATTGAGAGATTTCACTTGATTCTGAAGCAAAATTTGGAAATTTAAGTGAAATAACTGAAGACCTTTCATTTGATTTTCTATGTGATATCTCTTCTCTCTCTTTAAAATTACCTATGCCTTCTTCCCTCTTTCTAAAGTAACTCCTGATTTCTTGTTTCTCTTCAGAATTATTAGGGAGTTCGTTTCCTTTTTTACAATTAACAAGGTTTTCTCTTTTCATAGTAAAGGGTTTTTCTATTCTTGAAGTATCATTACTAATTAACTTTTGAGAAAACATGAATATGTCTTTTGGACATCTATAACCTTCTTTTAGAAAAACCACATCATCAGGGTAGAATTTCTTAAAAATATTTCGAATATTATCAATAATTGCTCCTCTGAATCTAAATATAGATTGATCATCATCCCCTATTAGAGTAATACTTTCACAACTATCAAAAAAGAGATTTATGAATTCCATCAATGCAATATTTGATTCCTGAAATTCATCTACTATTATGTGAGAGTACCTTTTTTGAATTTCTTCCAAAATTAATGGTTCCTTTCTCAAAATATCAATTGTTAAGTGAAGGAGTCCTCCAAAATCAATTAGATTTTCCTCTTTTACATAATCTAAATAAATTTTATATAAATGTGTGAGCTCTGCCATTTCTGGTTTTTTATAATGTGGGGTCATCTTCTTTAAATCTGATGGAGATAGTAAACTCTCCTGACTTCTCAAAATAAAATCGAAAAGTTCTTGAATAAATCCATCTCTTTTAAAATATGATTTTGTAAGAGGGTATTTTGAAAAATCCTGTTGACCTAATATTTTTTTAACAAACTGCTTTTGTTCAGTTGAAACCATTAATTGAGGTAATGAAGAATATCCTACCAAGTTATAGTGCTTTTTAATAAACTCATAGCAAAAAGATTGAAATGTTTGTATAGGAATTTCAAAAAAACTTTTTTTAATTAGAGTTGCAACTCTATCTCTCAAAAATTTTGCACTACTTCTTGTAAAAGTAAGAGTTAATATTGAACTGGGATCAACATCTTCTTTCTCAACTAAATGAGCAATTTTAAAAAGAGCAACTTCTGTTTTTCCTGTTCCAGGACCACCAATTACAATAAGTTTTCCCTTTATCCTTTCAACTGCCTTTAATTGTTCAGGATTTAAAGTAATATATGAATTCAATTTTTTAGAAAAGAATAAAAAATTAATAGACTATAAAATATATTCTAATTTTTATTTTTTATACTACTTTTAACATTATATATATAAGTTGTCAAACATTAAAATTGAATTATAATTGTGTTTAAAAAGATTTATAATTAAAAACAAATTTTAATAATATTTAAGAAATGAATTCTAATATATTAATATACTGGTAAAAACAAAACATAGGAGTTTAGAGAAAAAATGGATAGTGAAAATTATTATGAGAATAAAGACCTTAAAGAGAAATCACTAAAACTCCATGAAGAAAATAGGGGTAAGCTTACTTTAGAACCTAAAGTTCCTATAACAAATTATCAACAGTTGAGTTTAGCATATAGTCCTGGAGTAGCAGAACCTTCAAAGATAATCTCTAAATATCCTGAAAAAGTAAATTTGTATACTTCGAGAGGAAACTCTGTTGCTGTTTTGTCAGATGGTTCGGCTGTTTTAGGATTAGGAAATATAGGAGCAAAAGCAGCATTGCCAGTTATGGAGGGGAAAGCAATACTTTTTAAAAGATTTGCGGGAGTAGATGCATTTCCAATTTGCTTAGACACTCAAGATCCTGATGAAATAGTAAAAATTGTTAAACTTCTTGAACCAACATTTGGTGGAATAAATTTAGAGGATATATCAGCTCCAAGATGTTTCTATATTGAAGAAAATATTAAAAAAGAGTCAGAAATCCCCGTATTTCATGATGACCAACATGGAACTGCTGTTGTTGTAGGGGCAGCACTTATAAATGCTTGTCGACTTTTAAAAAAGGAGATTGAAAAATTAAAAGTTACAATTATTGGAGCAGGTGCTGCAGGAATTACTGTTGGAAATTTCCTATTAGATTTAGGAGTCAAAACTTTGATAGTCTGTGATTCTAAGGGAATTGTTTATTCAGGAAGAGATGAAGGGATGAACCCATATAAAGAAAATTTAGCTAAAAGAGGAAATAGAGATAATATAAAAGGTATTATGGAAGATGCCATCAAAGATTCAGATTTTCTAATTGGATTATCTGTTGGGAATATTGTAACTAAAGATATGGTAAAAACTATGGCTCCAGGACCGGTTGTTTTTGCCTTGGCCAATCCTATCCCTGAGATTCATCCAAAATTGGCTCTGGAAGCAGGCGCTGTTATTGTTGGAACAGGAAGATCCGATTTTCCTAATCAAATAAATAATGTTCTATGTTTTCCTGGAATTTTTAGAGGGGCATTAGATGTATGTGCAAAGGAAATTAATTTTAACATGAAGAGAACTTCAACTTATGCTATTTGCAATATAATTTCTGAAAAAGAATTGAAGCCAGATTATATAATTCCTAAAGTCTTTAATCCAGATGTTGCTCCCCTCGTAGCATATGCCGCTGCAAAAGCTGCAATAGAAACTGGTGTGTCCATAAAACCTTTAGATCCTGAAAAAATTAAAAAAAGAACTTACGAATTGACAAAAAAATATTGGAAGAATTTAACAATTTCACCTAAAATAAGGTGAATAATAAAATTCACCATAATTAGGTTGATAAAATAATAATACATAAATTTAAAATTTTTCTAAAAAATAATTTCAAAAGAATGCTTTTTATCTTATTTAAAATAACAATATTAAAAAATTAAAGAAATTTTTAATAAGAAATATCCATTATAAATTAACTAAAAAAATTATATTAATAAAAAGTGTGATTTTATGTTATATGGAGTGATAACTGCTGATATTGTAAGGTCAAAAGAGATAAAGGACAGAGATTATTTTTTTGAAATTTTCTCTAAAAAAATAAATTATATTAATAAAAATTTTTCCTATTATATATTTGCTCCGCTCAAAATATATAGAGGTGATGAGTTTCAAGGTGGTATAAAAAAAGTAATTAGAATACCTGAATTTTTATCAGTAATTAGAGAAAACTTCTATCCATTACAGTTTAGAGCAGGAATAGGAATAGGATCAATATCCACTAATATAAAAAAAGATATAGGAAAAATAGATGGTGAAGCTTTAAGACTTTCTAGTCAAGCATTAAATATCATCAAAAAAGAAAGGGAGAGAATTACTTATTATAAACTCCCATCTGAATATAGATCTTTAGAGGAAATCATTAATAACTTTTACACATTTTTGGATTTAAATGTTATTAATAGAACATCTAAACAATGGGATGCTATAAGATTGTACCGAGATAAAAAAAATCTAAAGAAAGTGGCTAAAAAGTTGAACATAACCTTTCAAAATGTTTCAAAGAGACTTAGAGCTGCTCATTGGTCACAATACTATCAATTAGAAAATTTTTTAATTAAAAAATTGGATGAATGCTTTTCTTCCAAATAAATATCCTTGATTTATTAATATTCTTAAAAGGAAAGTGGCATATGAGAGAAATTATTGCATCTGAAATAATAGACAAGGTAGCAATACTCTGCAAAAAAGCTAACTATGAAATACCTGAAGACGTCAAAGACGCAATTAAAAAAGCATATAAAAAAGAAAAATCTGAATTAGGAAAAGAGGTTTTATCTCAAATCATAAAAAATTATGAAATTGCTGAAAGTAATAAAGTGCCAATTTGTCAAGATACAGGTGTGGCTGTCTTTTTTATAAAAATTGGAAAAAATGCAAAGATTGTCGATGGCAATTTATACGATACTATCAATGAAGGAGTTAGAAAAGGATATTCAGAAGGGTATCTTAGAGCTTCTATAGTCAAAGACCCACTTTATAATAGAGAGAATACTTTAGATAATACTCCAGCGATTATACATTTAGAAATAGTCGAAGGAGAAAATTTAGTAATTACTTTTATGCCTAAAGGTTGTGGTTCTGAAAATATGTCAAAGACGATAATGTTAACTCCTTCTGATGGAGAAGAAGAAATAGAAAATTTCGTAGTAAAAACCGTAGAAGAAGCTGGTGCTAATGCATGTCCTCCAGTAATAGTTGGAGTGGGAATTGGAGGCAATCTGGAAAGCTGCACTCTATTATCAAAGAAAGCTCTCTTAAGAGAGGTGGGAAAACAAAATCCAGATTTAAAATATGCTCAATTAGAGAGTAGAATTTTAAAAAAGATTAATAACTTAGGAATTGGTCCTGCAGGTTTTGGAGGTGTTTTTACTGCCTTAGCAGTTCATATAGAAACAGCTCCCTGCCATATTGCAAGTTTACCATTATGCGTAAATATTAATTGTCATGCAGCTCGCAGAGCTTCATTAGTTATCTAATATTAGATTGTGAATTTATATACAAAGTTGACAAATTAGAAGTTTAATACTATGTCATTGCGAGGAATCCGTATTATACGGATGACGAAGCAATCTCAGATTAAATTTAGATTGAATTTTATAATCTTTAGTAATTCTTAAAAACCAATATGAAATACAGTTTATCTCAATAGAGATTGCTTCGGGACTTTGTCCCTCGCAATGACACTCATTTAAATTTTATACTTGAAGGAGTGTAACTATAAACACATCTTTTAAATAGTTTAGATTATAATTAATATCGATTAATATGTAAGAAAGGTTATATATGATGAAAACTTGGAGATTAAAAACACCTATTAAGGAAAGGCATTTAGAAAAACTTAAGGTTGGAAATAAAATACTTTTATCTGGTGTTATATTTACTGCAAGAGACTCAGCTCATAAATTGTTAAAAAAGCAGATTGAGGAGGGTAAAAAAACCCCATTTGATCTTAAAGGTTCAGTTATATATTATGCTGGACCTACACCTCCTAAACCTGGTTACCTTATTGGTTCAATAGGACCCACTACATCTTATAGGATGGATAAATATGCTCCATTTTTTTATTCCCTTGGAGTAAAAGCAACCATAGGAAAAGGTAGCCGTTCAGAAGAAGTTATGTTAGCTCTTAAAAAATACAAAGCAGTTTATCTTTCAGCTGTGGGTGGGATAGCTGCCTTGCTTGCAAAGCATGTAAAAAAAGCTGAAATTATTGCATATCAAGAATTGGGTACAGAAGCAATAAGAAAATTGTGGGTTGAAGATTTTCCCTGCATTGTAGCAAATGATATATACGGAAATGATCTTTATAAAAGAGTTAAAGAATTTTAATTTTTAACTATTTTTATTTTCTTGCCAACCAGCTTTTTTAATTATTAAGGGCATTAAGAAAGTAAGCCAAAATCCCATAATAAAATACCTAATATATGTTGAAAAATCTGCAGGAGGTAATATTCTTTCCAGTCCAATTCTAATTATCATTGCAACAGCCAAAGCTAAGATTATTTTCATTATCTGAATGTAAAGTTTTGCTTTAGGATTAAACTTTACATATCTTCCTTCAAGAATTGCTCCAAATACAATTCCAGAAATGACACCCAATATCTGCCCCGTTGAATAGGTAGGATAGATAAAGAATAAAATTAGAGGAATTATAATAATCAAGGTCGGAATTAAATAATTATGATAAAAGTATACTTTATAGCTTAAATATTCTTTATCATTAGAGAATCTCTCATTATTAATATAGCGTTTATCATATTTTGATAGAATTTCCCATACTCTATATTTTTTTATAATTAGTAACAAAACTATTAATATTAAAAATCCAATTAACCACCCACCTAAAATATCTATTAGAAAATGAACTCCAAGATATATTCTGCTCAAGGAAATTAAAAATATGATTATTAGTAGTAAAATTTTTATCCAAATTTTCTTAGCTTTCGAAAATAAATAACCCCAAAAAACAACAGCTCCCTGAGAATGGTTGCTTGGAAAGGCATAACTACTCTCTTCAATCAAAACTCTAACCTTCTCAGATGATGGTCTGAGTATATGAAAAATGTCTTTTAAGTAGGTATTAGAAATGGATGAAATTAAATAAAATGTTATTAAATTAAGACCAGTAATCTTGTCTATACATAGATAAATGATTGGTATTAAAATGAGGTAGAATATCTCATTTCCCAAAATAGTTATATATTTAAAAATAATATCAAAAAAAGAATTTGAAAATGATTGTACAAATTGTATAAATCCATATCCTGTGATATATTCCACTTCCTTATCCTCAAGTAAAATTTTTATTTAATTTTAATTTATTTTTTAATATTTTGTATAATAAATAAATTAAAAAATTTGATTACTTATTTTTAGATTATAATATATAAACAAAAAATTTGATTATTTATTTTTAAACTACAACATGTGAATTAGTAAATTTTTAAAGGGGGGATAAAGGTGGAAATATTACAGGAAGGCAAAGGTGAGCTTATTGGATGGTATGACCCTGATGAGAATAGAAAATGGGTTTTAGAAAATAAAGACAGAGATTTAAAGGACAAAAGAACAACAGTAAGAGAAGCAGTTGATAAATATATAAAAGATAGTTCATTTATCGCAATGGGGGGATTTGGACATGTCAGAGTCTCTATGGCAGTAATATATGAGATAATCAGGCAGAAAAAGAGAAACCTAATATTTGCAGGTAAGACTGCAGTTCATGACTCTGATTTATTAATTGCTTCTGGTTGTGTAAACAAAATAGAAGTCGCTTATGCTTTTGGTCATGAATTAAGAGGTTTGTCTCCAGCTTCCAGGAGAATGGTTGAGGAAAGAAAATGTAAAGTTATAGCAGAGATTAGTAATGCAGGATATCAATGGAGATTTTTAGCAGCAATGATGGGAGTTCCATTCATTCCAACGAGAAATCTTTTAGGATCAGATACATTAAAACAAAGTTCAGCTAAGGTTGTAAAGGATCCGTTCTCCAAAAAACCAATATGTCTTGTTCCAGCATGTTATCCTGATGTAGCAATAATTCATGTTCCAAGATGTGATATATACGGAAATGCTCAGATTGATGGAATAATAATAGAGGATTTTGAGCTATCAAGAGCAGCAAGAAGAGTAATAATGACAACAGAAAAAATAATTGATAATGAAGAAATAAGAGAAAAACCATGGCACACAGTTATACCTTTTTTCTTAGTGGATGCTGTTATAGAAGTTCCTTTTGGTTCCCATCCATGTAATATGCCTTACTTATACTATTTTGATGAGGAACATATTGGAGAATGGCTTGAGATGTCAAGAACACAAGAAGGGGTTAATGAATATTTTGATAAATATGTTTTTTCAGTTGAAAAATTCGAAGATTATTTAGAGCTGATAGGTGGCCAGAAAAAACTAAAATATTTAGAAGATGTTGAGCATCTTAGAGCTGAATTAAAAGCACCATGGCTTGAAAAAAAGAGAAAAAGGGAATAAATTTTAGATTTTTAAATATTTTAAAAAAATATTAATCTATTAAATTTAAACAGAATATTTATTAATTGAATTTGAATAATAATCGAATAGATTTATATAAATTAATAAGTTAATAGATCAAAAAAATTATAAGGAGCTAAATAATATGGCTAAAAAAGCTACTAATTATACTCAAACAGAACTTCTAGCAACTGTAGCTGCAAAACTCCTAAAAGATAAAAAATCTGTATTTGTAGGAACTGGACTTCCCATGATTGCTACAATGTTTGCTCAGAGAACACATGCTCCTAAACTACTTATATTTTTCGAAGCAGGTTCAATGGGCCCGCAAGTACCAGTTCTACCAATTTCGGTTGGTGATTCAAGAACATTCTATAAGGCAATTGCTGCATCCAGTATGCACGATAGTATGTCACTAACTCAGGCAGGGTATATGGATTATGGATTTTTAGGAGCTGCACAAATCGATATGTATGGAAATATAAACACCACTGTAATCGGTCCTTATGAGAATTTCAAGATCAGATTACCAGGAAGTGGTGGTGCTAATGATGTAGGTTCCCTTTGCCAAAAAACTATAGTCATAATGAGACAGGATAAACTAAGGTTTATTGAAAAGGTTGATTTTATCACTACTCCCGGATATTTGTTAGGAGAAGGAAGCAGAGAAAAATCAGGTCTACCTGAAGATAGCGGCCCTTACAGAGTGATAACCCAATTAGGAGTTTATGGATTTGATGATGAAACAAAAAAAATGAAACTTTTATTTCTACATCCAGGTGTTGTTTTAGAACAAGTAAAAGAAAATAGCAGTTTTAATATTATCATTCCTGATAAAATAGAATTTACAACTCCTCCAACTGAAAGGGAAATAAAGATACTTCATGAGATAGACCCGACAGGAATGGCAATAGGAAAATAAAAAAATAGTTTTTACTTTAATATTTCTTCGAACTGTTTTTATTTAAAATTACTGTTTTTTATTTTTTATCTTTAATAATACGAAAGATTTATTAAATATAAATTATTTACACTTAAAAACTTCTTAAAATAGTCGAATAAAAGATATTATTCTTTTAGAATCTAATCTATTCAAGCCATACTTTTTTGCCAGTTCTAATGCATCATTATATTCATTACTCGTGATTCTTCTATTTAATAGCGGTTTTTTAAATGCTTTATAATGAGGGTTATACTGATCCATAATATTTAGATATGTATTTTTTGAGATTTTTTTTGCTATAAATTCTAATATTTGCTCAGTTCCAGCAAGGTTTCCTGGTAAAACCAAATGCCTTATAAGTAGTCCTCTTTGAGCTGTCCCATTATCATCTAAAACCAAATCTCCAACTTGTTTATGCATTTCTAAAACTGCATCCTGATTAATTTTTGGATAATTACTTATCTTTGAAAGTTTAGCAGCATTTGTCCTATCACCATATTTCATATCAGGCATATAAATATCAAACACTTTGTCAAGTATTTTTAGTGTCTCTACAGAATCATAACCCCCTGTATTATAAACAAGAGGAATATTTAATCCTTTTTCTACTGCTATTTCTAAAGCAGATAATATTTGTGGAACAACATGAGTTGGTGTTACTATATTTATATTATGGCAGCCCTGCTTTTGTAAAGATAACATCATTTTTGCTATATCTTTGTTGCTTACCTCAGTTCCTTCCCCTAACTGACTTATAGAATAATTTTGGCAATATATACATCTCATAGAACACCAGGTGATAAATATAGTTCCGGAACCTCTTCTTCCAACAAGAGGCGACTCTTCCCCAAAGTGGGGTCCATAACTTGAAACAACTACTCTTTTTCCAGTATTGCAAAGCCCTTTTTCGTCAATTAGTCTGTTAACTTTGCAATTTCGAGGACATAGAACACATGACTTTAATAAAGCCCATGCTCTTTCTATCCTTTTTTTAAGTTCTCCTTTTTTATATAAATCAATATAGGAAGGAATCAAACTAACTCATCCTTTTGCTTATATTCTTTCATTAAATAATCATAATATGAGTAAAAATAATCAATAAATAAAAGAAAGTAAACTCCAAAAGATAATTTTTCTTTAATAGTCTTTTTGGGTTTCTATTTTTTACCCATTTCAAAAAATTTTTG
>JAGMBY010000087.1 GCA_023129485.1 Actinomycetes bacterium
TGCATCTAAATATAAAGTCTGTATTTTAGTTCTTCTATTTTTAATAACATCTATCGCTTTTTGATTGAAAGTTATTGGAGCCATTGATGGTGGAGCACTTATACATTTTTGAGTTCCACTAAAACAGATATCTATATTCCATCCATCTACATCAACATCCATTCCCCCTAATGTTGGAACAGCATCTACTATAAACAATGTTGGAGTCTGGTTGCAAAATTTGCCAACTTCATCAAGGGGAGTCACAACACCAGTTGAGGTTTCTCCATGAGTCATTGATAAGACTTTTGTATCTGGATTTTCTTTTAAAGTTTCTATCACTTCTTCAACATCTATTGGTTTACCCCATTCTGAATCAATCCTTATTGCTTCTCCTCCACATCTTTCTATCATCTCTATATTTCTTTCTGAAAAGAAGCCGTTAACACAAACTATTGCTTTATCACCTTCTTCAATCACATTTGAAAATGCTGTTTCGCCTCCAGCAGTTCCAGTTCCCGACATAGCAAGAGTTACCTCATTTTTTGTTTTAAATAGATACTTTAATAACTCTATAGTCTCATCCAGAATAGGATGAATTTCTGGATCTAAATGACTAACTAGGGGGGACGCCATTGCTTTTATTACTCTTGGGTCATAATTGCTGGGACCTGGTCCCATCAATACCCTATTTGATGTAATTAATTCCCCGAACTCTTTTTTTGCCATCTTTAATTCTCCTTTCTAAAAGACATATAAAAATATATAAAGTTACAAAAATTATATATCATAAATATTTTATTTATTAGTAGAACAGGACTTGTTTATACATAAAATTTTTGATTTTTTATCCTCCGATATAAGTTCAATTTGAGGAAATCCACATTCAGCACATAACTCTTTATAAGGTTTTATTTCACCAATTTGCGGAATTGAAAATGTCATTCTACATTTTGGATAATTTGAACAACCCAAGAATCTTTTTTTAGTTTTCCTGGCTTCTCTTAACACTAATTGTTTTCCGCAACTCGGGCAATTTCCAAAATTTTCTAATTTTTTTTCCTTTTTATATTTAAGTTTTGCTTTTGAATTTTTATCCTTTTTCTGTTTTTCCTTTGCTGGGCAATCAGGATTTAAGCATAAGTTCCATGGTTTTTTTCTACGTTTAATAACTTTAACTACAGGTGCACCACAGAATTGGCATATCTCTCCTGTTGTGATAATCTTACCAGTTTGAGGAATTGGATAAGATTGTGAACATTTTGGGAAGTTAGCACAACCTACAAACCTTTTCTTAGTCTTTTTGCTTTTTCTTATAACTAAATCACTACCACATTTTGGGCAATTTCCAATCTTCTTATCCTCATAAATTCCCAATTTTATCTTTTTACCAATCTCTTCTTTTGACTCAGATAATTGAGTTAAGATGTTAGTTAGCAATTGTTTTGACTTCTTCACAACTTTCTCTTTGTTTTTTTCACCTGAAGCAATTTTATCCATATCATTTTCTAAATCAGATGTCATCTCTGGTGAAGATATTTTTCGTGCATGATTTTTTAAAACATCAACTACTACAATTCCTGTTTTAGTTGGAACAACTGGATTTCCCTGAACATAACCTCTCCTGTATAGATTTTGAATTATCTCATGTCTCGTGGATTTTGTTCCCAGGTTCAATCTCTCCATTTCTCCTATCAACCTGCTCTGGGTAAATCTTGGTGGTGGTTTGGTCTCCCTATCTAAAATCTCAACTTTTATAATCTTTACTTCATCTCCCACTTTTAATGGTGGTAAAAAGATCTCCTTTGTTTTTAAATATGGGTAAAATTTCATCCATCCCTTGTCAACTATATTGGAACCTTTTGCTAAAAAAATCTCATTTGAAATTTCAATTTTGGCTTTAACATTTGAAATAATTGCTCTATTTGCTAATGTTGCCATGAATCTTCGAGATATGAGTTCATATATTTTCATTCCATTATTACCTACATATTTTTGGTCAGGAACTGTTGTTGGATAAATAGGAGGATGATCAGGAGAGAATTTCTTTCCCCTTGTTGGTTTAAGCTCTTTTTGGGACAATAGCTCTTCAACCAAGTTTGATATTTTTTTAAAGTTCCCAATATTCTTTAAAATCTTTCTTAAATTTAATGAAGAAGGATAAATTGTATTATCAACTCTGGGATAACTGATATAACCTCCCATATACAAATTCTCAGCAACTTTCATAGCTTTTGAAGGAGAGAATCCAATTTTAGATGCTTCTTGAAGAAAAGAACTAGTATTAAAAGGAGATGGTGGTTTTTTTACACTCTTTTTCTTCTTTAATGATTTAACTATTCCCTTTTTCCCAGATTTTTCTAATTTTTTAAATATTTTTTCAGCTTCTTCTCTTTTAGAAAATCTTTTCCTTTCATGATATACAAAAAACTTCTTATCATTTTTTAAAATTTCACATCTGAGCTGCCAATATGAATGAGAAACAAATTCATTAATTTTTTTCTCTCTATCAACTAAAATTGCCAGTGTAGGACTTTGAACTCTTCCCACAGATAAATAATCTTTCCAGAGTCTATTAGAAGCAAGTGATATGAAGCGAGTTAGAGTTGCTCCCCATGAGAGGTCTATTTCCTGTCTCGTTTCTCCAGCCATTGCAAGAGAATAATGAGGTTCTTCTAAGTTTGAAAATGCTTTATTTATGTCATTGGAAGTTAATGCGGAAAATCTCGCTCTTCTTATTTTAATTTCTGGATTTACTTCCTTTATCAAATTAATACTGTCAAATCCTATAAGTTCCCCCTCTCTATCGAAATCAGTTGCAATAATGACTTCATCAGCTTTCCTGGCTTTTGCCTTGAGTAGTTGAATTAAGGATTTTAATTTTGGAACTTTTATGTTCTTAGCATTGACTAAATCAAATAAGTCAACTTTTTTCCAATCACTATACTCGGGAGGAAAAGCTAAAGCTAAAATATGTCCCTTAAGTCCAATAACTAAAACATCTTCCCCTTTTTTATCAAATTTATAGTACTTTATTTTGTAATAGCTTTCTGCTTTAGCTTTTTTATTAGAAAGTATTTCCGCTATTCTTTTTGCTGATTTATTCTTTTCACAAATTATTAATTTCATAAAAATTAAAGTTTAATATAATTATCTTTACTAAAAAGAAATTATTTTTAAAATAATTAAGCATCCTTCCGTTTTTCCGCACATTCGTAAGCTTCACCCCTTAATACTTCTATGCCATGACCCAATGCTGGAATTATTATTTCTAAAGATTCTCCAACAGCTTTAGGACTTCCCGGTAAATTAATTATTAGAGTACTTCCTCTAATACCGCTATATCCTCGAGATAACATTGCACGATGTGTAATTTTATAACTCTTTAGTCTAATTATTTCAGGTATACCGGGAACTTCCTTTTCTACTATTTCCTTTGTAGCTTCTGGAGTCACATCTCTTGGTGAAAAGCCAGTTCCTCCTGTGGTCAAAATTAAATCAACTTTCTTTTCATCACAAAATCCAATTAAAACATCTTTTATCATATCTTTCTCATCTGGAACTATCTTATAATCAATCAACTGATAGCCTACTTTTTCCATTTTTTCCTTTATAACATTTGCACTGATGTCTTCTCTCTCACGTCTATATCCTTTATCGCTTACAGTTAAAATAGCAAATCTGACCTTATGTAACAAATTTTCTCCTTAATTTAATATGTAGGGCAACCCTTTAGGGTTGCTTTATAATGCAAGGCTAAAGCCTTGCCCTACATTTTAATCAAGAAAATATACCCAAAACTATTATTGTCTATTAAGTTTTTTCTTCTATCTATATCTATCACATTATCCCTATAGGAGGAGCATAGCCATATACCCAAAGCTGATATGTAACGTTTAAAGACATGACCATTTAGAAGTCTTCAATTCTGATGGGAATGGGAGTTTTTAGTATTGGTTTTAGCATTTTGACCTCTACATACTCTCCTCTTTCTATAAAACTTTTCTCATATGGTATAGTCAATATTCCATTTGCTTTTGCCATTGATTTTAATATGCCGGAACCCTGATCACCTGTTGTTTTTACCCATAATTCATCTCTCTCCCTATATACGATAACCCTTACAAAATGAACTCTCCCTCTTTTATTTTTAATGGGATGAGCCATTTTTGCTTTGATTATCTGCCGGGGTTGAAATTTCTTATTCATCATTTTAAAAATTGAGGGTCTTATATAATTCTCAAAACAAACCATCACTGAGACAGGGTTACCAGGCAGACCAAAGATAGGTTTATCATCAAGAATCCAGAATGCCATTGGTAAGCCGGGTCTTTGAGCTATTTTCCAAAACTTCAGGTCTGCTCCCATTTCAGTAATTGTTTTTTTAACATAATCATACTCACCCATCGATACTCCACCGGATGTAATTATCAAATCTACTTTCTCCAATGCATCTGTGATCTTTTCTTTTATTTCCTCTGGATCATCTTTAATTATTCCATATTCTAAAGGTAAAGCTCCCACTTCTTCTACCTGAGCTGATAGAGAATATAAATTTGAATTTCTTATTTTACCGGGTGTCAAAGGCTCTTTAATATCAACTAATTCATCACCTGTGCATAAAATTGCAACATTTGGCTTTGGAAAAACAGATATTTTATCCATACCTAAAGAAGCTAATACTCCTATGTCTGCAGGATAAACAATTTTGTTTTTTTCTAAAACTTTATCATCTCTTCTTATATCCTCGCCAGCTTTTCTAATATTCATATTTGCTGGATAATGAGTATATATGATAACTCTATCTCCCAATTTTTTACAAAATTCCACTGGAATAACTGTATCAGCACCCTGAGGAACTGGAGCACCCGTCATTATCTCCATTGCTATTTGTTTTTTTAACTTAATTTCAGGAGTATCCCCGGCTGCTACTGCTTCTCCTCTTAAAATCAAAGTTACCGGATCTTTTGGGGATGCCTCTTTAGTATCTTTTGACCTTACTGCAAATCCATCCATTGCTGAATTATCAAATGGTGGTATATTTTCTTCAGAAAAAACATCCTTAGCTACAACTAACCCCAAAATTTCTGAGATGTGAACATCTTCAGGTTTTAAAACTAAAATACTATCCAGAATAATTTGTAAGGCTTTTTCAGGTGTAATCACTTTTCCTCCTCTATCTTTAACTCTATTTTTTTATCTTTATCCACCCCTTTCAATGATGATAACATTGCTTTTACAACATTTATTATAAAATCTTGAACAAATTTTTTTACTGGAATTTTCTTCCCTCCAGCAAATAGCTCCACTTTTTTCTTCTTCTTTTTTAGCAAAAATTTACTTTCAATAAAATCAGCAAAAGCTTTGATATCATCAATATCAAAAACAGGTCTTTTTGACTTTATGGGAAAATCACTGATAAAAGCAAATACCTCGTTTGGAGAGCACGAAGGTTCTTTAGACACTTTACTTCTAAGAACCTCAATTTTTGGAAATTTCCTCCTTTTATATCCCTCAGTTAGTATTAAATCCATATCCTCCAAATATTTAAATTCTATAAATCTCAAATCAATCTCTTCTTTTAAATCCCTTATCATAGAAATTTTTTTAGATGAAGAAATTATAATGGTTTCAGCTCCAGATTCTTTTATTCTATATGAATCTTTCCCAGGAATATCTATTTGGTGATTGTGCACACTATGTTTTATAACTCCAATTCTATAACCTCTGCTCTTTAGCTCAGGAATTAACTTCTCTAAAAGAGTAGTCTTCCCAGATTTTGATTTTCCTACTATAGATATGATAGGAGTTGACAATCTCATCCTCCACATTGTTATAAAAATTTTTTTATTTGTATAATATCTTAAAATTAATTATTGTAGATTTTTATAATATCTGTACTATATATGAATAAGTGTATTGTTAAAAAATTTTGTTAACATTTTTATATTTTATTCTTTGAAAACATATATTATTTTGTCATCCCTTCACTCCGTTCAGGACGGCGTCTGAGCACATTCGCTTCGCTTAGTACAGGCTCCGCGAAGAATCTC
>JAGMBY010000088.1 GCA_023129485.1 Actinomycetes bacterium
AGCAATGTTCGAGAACATGATAGATATAATGTTCAAAGATGAATACGAAGTCTATGTCTTTGATACAGCACCGACAGCTAATGCAAAAAGACTTTTGGGTATGTCATCTGTTTATACTCTATGGATAAACAAGATGTTGAAAAGTAGAGAAGAAGCAAAGAGCTTAAAGGAGCTTCTTTCATATAGTAAGAAGAAGGAAAAGGATCCACTTCTTGATTACTTGATAGATTTCCAGGATAGGATAAAACATGCTAAACAGTTACTTACTGATGCTGAAAAGACTGCCTTCTTCTTCATAACATTACCAGAAGCTCTTCCAATCGCAGTAATAAAGAGATTTATTCAGTGGTTTAAGGAATTTGGAATACCAGTTGTTGGCATTGTAGTTAATATGCTAATCGAAAAGGCAACTGTAACAGAGGATTCTCCTGATTTTGTGAAGAATAGAGTAAAGATGCAGGATGAATATATGGATGAAATCTGGAAGAGTTTCCCAGATGTAAGAGGAATAGTTCCTCTTTTTGAAACAGAGATCAGAGGAACAAAAATGCTCGAAAGAGCAGCTGAAAAACTTTTTGCTTAAAAATATGCTATATTAATTATTTGGCTATATTAAAGTCAGAATTTTTTTTAAATATCTTATTTTAGATATATTTTATAAATTAATAAAATAAAATTTTAATAAAAGTATAAAATAAAATTTTAATACAAAAATTTATCCATTTTTGTGAGTGGAGCATTCGTCTAGGGGCCAAGGACACAGGCCTCTCACGCCTGAAACACGGGTTCGATTCCCGTATGCTCCACCAAATTTTATATACATTTTTCATTTTTATATCTTATCTCTTGCTTAATTTTTTCAATTTTCATTCCTTCCTCCTATTTTAAATATTTCCTTTTTTACTCATTTTTAATAATATTTTTTCAAAATTTTTCTCAATTTTCCATTAATTTTTATATATCTTTACTGATTTTTTATTAATTATTTGAAAAAATTGTCAATTTTTTTAGAATTTTGTTAAAATATTGGTGAAAAGTATTATTATATTGAAAGAGGTTAGACCAATAGCTAAAATTTATCTTCTTAGATCTGAAAATGAATGGATTGCTAACTATTTTTATGTGGAAAAAACAAGATTAAGAAAAAAACTAGAAAGAGGAGGATGTAAGCAGTGAGAGATCCTTTTGATAATCCAAGAATTTTTGAAATTCCAAAATATTTACCAGTTATTGCAATGATACAATCAGTTGTCTTTCCAAATATCTCTATTCCAATATTGGTTGGAAGGAAAAAATCAGTTGAAGCCATAGAATATGCGCTTAAAAAAGATAGAATTGTTGCGCTCATCACGCAAAAGGGTAAAAACAAAAGAGGTGTTGGATCATCTAATTTATATACCATGGGAACTGCTGCTGAAATAAGGAATACACAAAAACAATTGGATGGCAATATTAAATGTAATGTAGATACAATCTGTAGAATTAAAGTAAAGAGATTCATTCAGGAAAAGCCTTTCATATTAGCTGAAGTTGAGAGGATTAAATCTTCTGGATATGATATGGAAGATGAAGAAATTGAAGAGTTAAAAACTCTAATAACAACTCAAGTGGAACAGATAATTGGATTGGGAGTACCTTTTCCTTCCCATTTGATAATACCTGGGATTATAACTCCCAGTGATTTGGATAAATTAGTAGATATGCTTGCTTCATATATGTTGCCTTCAGAAAAGGAAAAACAGGTCATTTTGGAAACTGTTGATTTAGGAGAGAGAATGAGGAGATTGAGCGCTCTTTTAGATAAAGAGGTAAAAAGATTTCAGGTTCAAAGTAAAATTATTAGCAAGGTTCAAAAAAAGATGGGTAAGACACAAAGAGAGTATTTTCTCCGTCAGCAACTAAATGCAATAAAAGAGGAGCTGGGAGAAGAAGATGAATTAAGAGCTGAATTAAAGGAATTAACTGAGAAGATTAAAAAAGCAAAGATGCCGAAAGATGCTGAGAAAAAGGCTTTAAAGGAAGTAAAAAGACTTAAAACAATACCTCCCGCATCTCCCGAATATTCTTATATAAGAACATATTTGGACTGGATGTTAGATGTTCCTTGGAGCAAAAAAACAAGGGAGAAATTAGATATACCAGAAGCCAAGATAATTCTTGATGAGGATCATTATGACTTGGATAAAGTAAAAGAACATATATTAGATTATTTAGCTGTAAGAAAGCTTAAAGGTAAAGCTAGGGGAACAATACTTTGTTTTATTGGACCTCCAGGAGTTGGAAAGACCTCATTAGGGCAATCAATAGCGAGGGCATTAAATAGAAAATTTATAAGAATGTCCTTAGGTGGAATAAGGGATGAAGCTGAAATTAGAGGACATAGAAGAACCTATGTTGGAGCAATGCCTGGAAGGATAGTTTCTGGAATGGCTCAAGTTGGAACAATAAATCCTGTTTTTATGCTTGATGAAATAGATAAAATAGGAGCGGATTTTAGAGGAGATCCGTCATCTGCACTACTTGAAGTCTTAGACCCTGAGCAAAACAATCAGTTTAGAGATCATTATATAGAAATCCCTTATGATCTATCCAATGTTATGTTCATTACAACAGGAAATATTTTAGATACCATCCCACCAGCTCTAAAAGATAGAATGGAAACACTTAATCTCCCAGGATATAGTAGAGAGGAAAAACTTCATATAGCTCAAAAGTTCTTAGTCCCCAAACAATTGAAAGAACAAGGGATAGAAAAATATAAGGTTAAGTTTTCAGATAATGCTATCTATGAAATTATCGAGAGATATACTGCTGAGGCAGGTGTTAGGAACCTTGAAAGGTCCATTGCCTCTATTTGCAGAAAGATAGCAAGAGAAATTGTTTCTAATGGAGAACCACCAAAGAGAGTTATTGCAAGAAATCTGGAGAAATATCTTGGAGTTCCAAAAATCTTTCCAAGTGAAATCGAAAAAAAAGATATGGTTGGAATAGCAACTGGATTGGCATGGACATCTTATGGCGGAGACATAATATTGGTTGAAGCAACCTTATATCCAGGTGATGGAAAGATAACATTAACAGGTAAACTTGGAGATGTCATGCAGGAATCTGCAAAAGCTTCATTAAGTTATATTCGAAGTAGGGCGAAAAAATTAAAAATTGAAAGTAAGAAATTCAAAGAATATGACTTACATATCCATATACCCGCTGGAGCAATCCCTAAAGATGGACCTTCTGCCGGTATAACAATAGCTACAGCAATGGCATCAATTTTTAAAAATAGACCTATAAAACGTGATGTTGGAATGACAGGTGAGATAACCTTGCGAGGCAGGGTTCTTCCAGTTGGGGGATTAAAATCTAAAATATTAGCAGCTCAAAGAGCAGGATTAAAGAAAGTAATAATCCCAGAAAAAAACAAAAAAGACCTGAAAGATATACCAAAATCCGTTAAGAAAGCTTTGGATATACTATTTGTTAAAAATGTAGATGAAGTCTTTGATATGGCAATAAAAAAAGAAATAGCAGTAGAAGAAAAGAAAAAAGAAATTGCAGAAAGAACTAAATATATTACTACTTAAAACTTTTATTAAAGATCGTATTTTAATATAAGGTCTTTTGCTGCTTTTACCTCATCCAGTCTTTTTACTGGAGTTTTATGAGGAGCAGATTTTAAAATTTCTGGGTTTTCGTCTGCTTCCTCTGCTATTTGTTTCATCGCTTTAATGAACATATCCAGAGTTTCTTTATTTTCCGTTTCTGTTGGTTCTATCATAAGTGCTTCCTTTACTATCAATGGGAAGTAAATTGTTGGTGGATGAAAACCAAAATCCATTAATCTTTTAGCAATATCTAAGGCTCTTATTCCCTTTTCTTTTTGCCAGATAGCTGAGATAACAAATTCATGCATACAAATCTCTGGATATGGGAGATAATAGTATTTATTTAAATGTTTCTTTAAATAATTGGCATTTAAAACTGCTAATTGACTTACCCTTTTTAATCCTTGTGCTCCTAAAGATAAAATATATGAATAGGCTTTGATTAAAACATTAAAATTCCCATAAAAAGCTTTTACTTTACCAATAGAATCTTTTTTATCATAGTCAAGATAGTATCTTCCTTCACCGTTTACCTCTACAGTAGGCACAGGAAGAAATTTAGAAAGTTCTTTTTTTACTCCAATAGGTCCTGAGCCTGGACCTCCTCCTCCATGCGGTGTTGAGAAGGTTTTATGAAGATTTAGATGAACAATGTCAAAACCCATATCTCTTGGCTTAGCTATTCCCATTATTGCATTTAGGTTTGCTCCATCATAGTAGACTAATCCACCAGCATCATGTACCCTTTCAGAGATTTTTAAAATATTTTCATCGAAAAGTCCTAGTGTATTTGGATTTGTTAGCATCAATCCTGCAGTATTTTCATCTAAAAGTTTGCTTAATTTTTTTATATCTACTTTTCCCTTTTCGTCCGAATCAACTGTTACTGTATTATAACCTGCCATTGTAACACTTGCTGGATTAGTTCCATGAGCAGAATCAGGAATTATTATATTTTTTCTTTTATTTCCCTTTTCTCTATGGTATGCATTTATTATAAACAAGCCTGTTAATTCACCATGAGCTCCAGCTGATGGTTGTAATGTAAATTTATCCATTCCCGTTATTTCACATAAAAGTACATCTAACTCATACATGAGCTGGAGAGCACCTTGTATATCTTCTCCATCTTGATATGGGTGAATATTAGCAAAATTTTCTAACCTTGATATTACTTCATTGATTTTGGGATTATATTTCATAGTGCATGAACCTAATGGATAAAATCCATTATCAACTCCAAAATTCTTTTTTGAAAGATTGTTATAATGCCTAATTAACAGAGGCTCACTAATTTGCGGAAGTCTTGCTGATTTTATACGTTTTAAGTTTTCTGGAATGTTAATTTCGATAGAAGATATCTCCTTTGATGGAGTTGGTAAAATTTGCTTACCTTTTTCTAAATTGGGTATTTGAAATATTAACCTATTCTTCATATCTAAAAACCTTTAAAATTTAATATATTTTTATATGTAGGGCAACCCTTTAGGGTTGCATTATCAAGCAAGGCTAAAACCTTGCCCTACATTTGATTTATTTTACCTTTAATACTTTGTTCAATATGTCTATTAGCAGATCCATCTCTTCTTTAGTTCTCTTCTCTGTAACAGCAAAGAGATATTTTCTTTTAAGAGATGGATACCATTTTTCTAAACATACAGGTCCTAAAATTCCCCTTTTCGATAATAATTTTTTTAATTTAGTTGAATCTACATCAATATGAATAGCAAATTCATTGAAAAATTTAGAATTAAATGCTGGGTTTATTCCTTTAATATCTATTAATTTTTGAAAAAGATAATGAGCATTTTTATAACAAAGTTCAGCAATTTCTTTGAAACCATCTCTTCCAACATATGAAAGATAAACAGATGCTGCTAATACATTTAGAGACTGATTTGAACATATATTTGAAGTTGCTTTTTCTCTCCTGATATGCTGTTCTCTTGTCTGAAGAGTGAGAACATAGCCAATTTTTCCATTACTATCCACAGTTTGGCCAACAATCCTACCAGGAATCTTTCTTAAATATTTCTTTTTACATGTTAAAAATCCAAAAGATGGTCCTCCAAATGATTGAGGATTACCTAAAACTTGACCATCCCCGACAACAATATCAGCTCCAAAATCAGCTGGGGGTTTAAGTAATGCTAAGGACAATGGATTAACACATGCAATAGCCAGAGTATTACCATTGGACAACATTGAGAATATTTCATCTATGGGTTCTAAATTTCCAAAAAAATTTGGCTGAGATATTATCAAACATGAAGATTCATCTATAAGTCTTCTATCTATCTTTTCCTTATCAGTGATACCACCTTTCATTGGAATCTCAATAATTTCTATTTCTCTTGGTTTCTTATAGGTTTTCAATACCTGGTGATATTCTGGATGAACAGTTTCTGATATTAATATCTTCTTTTTTTTATTTATAGATAGAGCCATATTTGCTGCTTCTGCAATAGCAGTAGCACCATCATAGAGGGAAATATTGGAGATATCCATACCAGTTAATTCGCACATCATCGTCTGATACTCAAACATAGATTGTAAAATTCCCTGGCTTAATTCTGGCTGGTATGGTGTATAAGATGTATAAAACTCCGGTTTGGAGATTATGTAATTTACTACAGAGGGTATAAAGTGATCATAATTACCTGCACCAAGAAATGAAATCTTCTTATTTGTACTTACATTTTTATCACTTATGAATTTTAACCTCTTTAATAGTTCAATTTCACTTAATGGGTCAGGTAAATTGAGCCGTCTTTTTTGCCTTATTTTATCAGGAATATTATTATACAATTCCTTCAGAAATTTCACACCCAAAAAAGAGAGCATTTCCTGGATTTCTTTATCAGAATGCGGAGTATAATCCATATGACATATATTAATAAATTACTGATATTAATAATTTGATATTAAATATTCTAATATTTAACATAAAAATACGATTTAAAAGATTTAAGTAAGTAGCTAAATTTTAATTTATAAACATTTTATTTTATCTGTTTAAGAAAATCCCGCACGATATCTGAAGATGAATTTGCTTTAATTACTTAAATGAATTATTTATATAGTCTATTTATATAGTTAATATATATTTTAAATAATTAAGTTCTATCTCTACTTTTGTTCTGCTATAAATTTCTGATATTCTTCACTGGATATCAAATTCTTTAACTCCCCCTTATTTTCCATTTCAATTTTAACCATCCAACCTTCACCATATGGATCCTGGTTTATTATTTCAGGTGCATCTGTAACAGCATCGTTCACTTCTGTTATTTTACCAGTTACTGGTGAGTAGACATCTGAAACTGATTTTACTGATTCAATCGTAGCAAAAGGTACATTAACCTCAACATCTGTACCAACAGGTGGGAGCTCTAAAAATACTATGTCTCCCAATGCATCTTGAGCATAATGAGTTATTCCTACAATTATTTGGTTTCCCTCAACTTTTGCCCATTCATGGTCCTTTGAATAATAAAGTTCTTCTGGAAAATCCAATTTTCTCCTCCTCTCACTATTTTTTCCTTATACTTATTAAATAAACTACTTAATACCAACATGGTTTTAAATTTTAAATATTAAGCAATTCTGAAAACAATTTTTAATTATAAAACAAAAATAATTAATACAAAAAACTATTTCTTAAAAAAATTTTATTTTGTATTATCTATTTTTTATGATAGTGAGAG
>JAGMBY010000089.1 GCA_023129485.1 Actinomycetes bacterium
ATAAATATAATGAGATTCTTCGCTACGCTCAGAATGACAAGGTTATTTATTATCAAAAATCCAAATATATATTACTAATAATAAATATATTAATAATAACTTTCTTTTCTTTTTTTACAGGTAAATAATATTTACTACAAGTAATATCAATGACCTGCTCTTATTTTTGAGCCATCAATTTTTGATAGTACTTCTAAACTTCTTATTTTTGCTATTCTTTCTTCAGCTACCCTGTCTGCTGCTATATAAGTTGGAATATTGTCTCTCTTTGATATCTCTATTACCTTTTTCACATTATCATAAATTTTTAAAACCATATTTGTAGCTCTTTCCTCACTGTACTCAGTTAGCTCATTATATACATTTATCAAACCACCAGCATTTATTACATAATCAGGAGCATAAAGGATTCCCATTTCATGAAGCTTATCTCCATGTCTTGTTTCAGCAAGTTGATTATTGGCTGCACCTGCAATTATAGGACATTTCAATTGAGGAATAGTGTCATCATTAATAATTGCACCAACTGCATTAGGAGAAAATACATCACACTTTACAGAATAAATATCAAATTCACCTACTGCCTTTGCTTCAAACTCTTTTTTTACTTTATCTATCTTGTCTTGATGATGTCCGGAGACAATTAATTTTACTCCTTCCTTGTGGAGCAATTTACAAAGATGGTAGCCAACATGTCCTAATCCCTGAACTGCTATTTTCTTTCCCTCAAGTGATGTACTTCCAAAAACTTCCTCAACACAAGCTTTAATTCCATGAACTGTTCCTAAAGCGGTAAATGGGGATGGATCTCCACTTCCTCCTTGAGCTCTACTTACACCTGTTACAAAGGGGGTTTCCTGTAAGACAATCTCCATATCCTCGACACTTGTACCCATATCTTCTGCAGTTATATATCTACCATTTAATGAATTCACAAATTTACCATATGACCTCCACAGCTCTTCGCTTTTATCCTTTCTCGGGTCAGCAATAATAATTGCTTTCCCTCCTCCTAAATTTAGTCCTGCTGCTGCAGCTTTATAGGTCATTCCTCGAGATAATCTTAAACAGTCAATAATGGCATCTTCCTCTGCTGTATATATTCTCATTCTGCATCCACCTAATGCTGGTCCTAATGTTGTGTCGTGAATAATAATAATTGCCTTTAAGTTGACTGATGGATCATGGCAAAAAACAATTTGTTCATAATCGTACTCTGCCATCTTCTCAAAAATATCCATTTTACCTCCTTTTTAATATTATTTTTTAGAATCTGTTTTACAGATCCTATAAATTAATATTCTTTCTTCTTTTTTTAAAAATCAGTTTTTTAAAAACAGAATTAATTAATTTTAAATTTAGTTAAAACACTTATTAAATTGAATTATTTTTCTAAAATAAAAAGCTTTTGTAGGTTTCTCACTTGAAAACAATTAGAGAAAAAATACAAAAGCTTTTTGAAATAAAATTCATATTGAAGAATTATTAAGAAATTAATAATTTTTATCCTCCATTTAGGGAAAATAAATGTAAGCGCCAGTTAATTATATTATAATTACTAAGAATATATGTCAAGGAGTAAAAATTATACAATTTCAATTTGAGAAAATCTTCTGGTACCTTTAAAGAATAAAGTTTTTGAAAATAGGGGTGTTTTTTGAAAAAGTGGATTATCATCCTATTAATTATAGATTTAACACTTGCTGCTATAATTTATTTTCTATATAAAAATGACTTACTTCGAGATCCTGCAAATATAGTAAAAATGATATTAGATATAGAATTTATTAATAATTTAAAAGAAAAGTCTAAAATTCTTTATCTAGATGTAAAAAATTTTATATTAAATATCCTTAATCTTAAAATAAAAGAAAGGTCTGAATCAAAAACCAGTGATTTTAAAGCAGATGAAACAGTACAAGAAAAAGACAAAAATGATAAAGGGGTATTAGAAAAAAATAAAAATAAAGAAGAGGCTACAGAACAAACTGAAGAGGAATTAATAGATAAGAAAGAGATTGAAATAGGGAAAATTTGGGAGCACCGTTCTGGAAATTATTTCTGTATTTTTGGATTTCTTAAAAATATGAGTAGTAATTATGCAGCAAAAGATGTCAGTTTATCTTACTCGCTATTTGATTCAGAAGAAAATACTATATTAAGGACGTCAAAAATTCCAAAACTTTCCTATATTCTTCCTGAACAATCAGCTCCTTTCTCCTTAATTACTGAAATTAGTCAAGATATGAAATTTAAATCCTATAAGATAGATTCGATTAATACCACATGGATTCCATTCGATAATAACAAAATACCAAATTTTGAGGTTTCAAATGTTACTCTCCCTTATCATAATTCACGCAACATGGCTAAAGGTTTTGTTAAAAATTTTTCAGAAAATGACTTCAGTAAAACAAAAATTGTAGTAGCGTTCTATGATGACAAAGATAGAATAATAGCAGTAGGTTCAGATTATTTGATAAATTTAATAGTTGGAGAGAGCCTACCGTTTATTGTAGATACAGGAAATCTTCCTTATTGGCAAAAAAGATCTTCACACATTGAAGTATTCGTTTTCCCAAAATTTGATGAAATTTAGATTTCTATTAATGAAATATTTTAAAATCCAAATTAAATTTAAAAATAAGATATAATTAATAATTACTTAGTTAATATTTTATGATTATTTTCCAGGAAATCTGAAATGTCCTACAATTAACCATTTTTGAAGTACGTCCTCTTCAACCGTATAACCTGGCTCTATGTAATTATGTATAACATAGGGAATGTTTTCTTTATTTGGTCTATCAGACAGAATTCCACAATGGTCGACAATTCCATTTCTGTTTATATCCCAAAAAATTATGTCTCCAGGAATCCATTGAAGTAGATTTTGAGAATTTTTTGGTTCTATTTCTAAAACCAGGGATTTGGCATTCCTTTTAAAGAAAGTAATCAAATTTTCAGGTCTTCTGTAATCTATATTCGGGTCTGGAATTTTTACCTCCCAGAGCTCCCAGGGATACTCCTCGAAATTCTCTCTTATATCCCTATCGACTAACATTCTTAAATCATAACCAGCATTAGCTAATGCTCTTGCTATGATATCAGTACAAATTGCTTTATCTGGTGGAGGATCACCTCCCTCAAAATAGTTCAATGATCCTTCAGTAATAATATTTCCAGCCTTCTTTTCAAGCTCAAGTTTTACTCCTTCAAAAATGTCTTCCTGGTCATTAATGCCATCTCCATCCTCATCCGTTGTCACATTTGCATGACTAATTTCAACTTTTTTTATCTTGGGTAATTGATGAATTAACGCTTGGGGAAGCTTCTCTTCTCTAAAGAGTCTTATCTGACTTTGTCTTAATATTATTAAAAGTATTAAAACTAAAATTAGTATGACAATAGTAAAAAATGTTCTTTTTCTTATCTTTTTTTTTCTTCTATACTTGTAATAACTTTCCAATTAAATATTACCTCTTTTTTTTAGTAATAGATTTTCCTTTTCTTTCTTGCCTTAGCCAATTTTCTTTCCACCATGACATTGGAAGCTTTATAACAGGGTATATCCTCATCCTTGCTTATACTAAATATTTTAAGCAAAGTATTGTAAATATTTTCCGTCTTCTTTTTTGCTTTTTCATATTCATAGCCAACAAGTGTTTGAGCAGCTACAATAACTCCTCCAGCATTTATCACATAATCCGGTGCATATAAAATTCCCCTATTATAAAGTTCGAGGTCATGAACCTTTTCATCAGATAGAACATTATTTGCACCACCAGCAATTATCTTACATTTAAGTTGGGGGATTGTATTATCATTTAAAACACCTCCCACTGCATTGGGTGAGAAGACATCACAATGGACTGAATATATTTCATCCACACCCACCTCTCTTACATTAAATTCACTTACAACTCTGTCTATTTTCTCCCTATGATGTCCTGATACAAGTAACTTTGCTCCCTTATCTGATAAATATTTGCAAAGATTATAACCAACTTTTCCTAACCCCTGAACAGCTATTATTCTTCCATTTAGTGAGTCATCACCATAAATTTGTTTCAAACATGCCTTAATTCCTACATAAACTCCGTATGCGGTATTTAGAGAAATATCATCTGAAGAAGCCATTTTCTCTTCCCATGTAATTACATGTGGTGTATATTTTTTTGAATTTTTAAAATCATCCAAATTTGTTCCCATATCTGGGCCAGTAACAAATCTTCCTTTTAGTGTTTGCACAAATCTCCCAAAGGATTCCATTAACTCAGGTGTTTTATCAACTGATGGGTCACCGATTATTACTGCTTTTCCTCCACCATAAGGTAAATCTGCTGCAGCATTTTTATAAGTCATTGCCCGGGAAAGTCTTAATACATCCAGTATTGCATCCTTTTCTGATACGAATTTTCTCATCCTACAGCCACCCAAAGCAGGACCCAATACTGTATTATGTATTGCGATTATAGCTTTTAGTCCAACCTCTGGATCTGTATTAAATACTACTTGTTCATGTCCGTATTCTTTAAAAAGGTCGAAATACTCCAACTAAAACTCCTTTCTTTTTAAAAATATTCATATGTAAAAAACCCAATCACTTTATGAAATTGGGCTTAAATAAATACTTTTTATTAAAATAGTTTTTTTAATATCTAAATAGTTTATACACATATATATTATTAATTTCATATTTACTTAATAATATCCTATGAATATTAGTAAAACTTATTATTTATATTCTCAAACAATTAAAAATTAGTCAAGGTTTTACTTTTTAGTTATTTCTTTACTTATAAATTTAGACATTAACTTTTTAATTAATCTTTCCTGCTCATCCATATTGTCTATACTTTTTCTTATTTCAGCTTTCTTCCTTCTAATATATTTTCTTAATCCTCTACTCAGTCTCTTTTCATTTTCCATTTCTAAATATCTTCCTATCTAAATGTCCCTATTTTTTAAAAGTGAATTTTATATCTCCCTATCATATACATATTTATGAAATTAGGATTCTTGTTGAATAAGTTAAAATCTCCTTAATCAAATATCATTTTAACATCTCTATCTAAAATCCCCATTACTATAACATCCCAATATCTGCCATTATAATAGTGTCCTTCCTTTAATAAACCCTCCCTTTTAAAACCACAATTTTCATATGCTCTAATCGCTCTTAAGTTATACTCATAAACATGGAGATTTATCTTGTGCAATTTTAACTTATCTACTGCATATCTTAACATAGTTCTTATTGAATCTGTTCCATAACCTTTGTCCCAATGTTCTAATTCACCTATGAATATTCCCAACATACAATTCTTATCTCTCCAATTTATTTTGTGCAGTCCTGTGTTTCCAATATATTTACCATCTTTCTTTTCAATAGCAAAAACATAATCATTTGGGGAGTTATGTATATTTTTCAACCATCTGATTTCTTGTTTTAAATTAATGTTCAGAGTATCAAAATCTAAATATTTTGTAACCCTTTTATCTCTTAACCACTTCAAACATATAGGAAGGTCATCTTTGTGTACATCTCTTAGTTTTACTTTTTTACCCTTTAATACTCTAAAAGATCTTACCATTTTTATTTAATAATCCTGGTTTTTGATAATAGTATTATAGACTTCACACAAACTGCTTGCAAAATTTATTTGAAAATAAATATAAGAACCAATACTAAATATTATATAAAACTTAATTTTATATATTTGATTTTATATTTACAAAATTAGTATAAAAATTTCAAGATTGTGAAATTAAAAATACGTGTCTCTGAAACTTTTGAAAATTCTATAAAAGAAACTTCCAATTAATGTATTAGTTAAAATCTTATTTTGTAATTAAAAGCGGAGAAATGATAAGAGTGGTTTATTGGATATTAAATTTGTAAAACCATATATACCAATAATTAATATAATTATGGAGCATAATGTAATAAAAGATAAGACAAGAATATATGAAAAATCTTTTTTTAATATTTTTATTTTTTTACTCTCAGATTCTTGATTAATATGCTTTTTTGGTTTAGACCACATATATAAAATAATTCTTCCATAATAATAAAAAGCTATCAAATAATTTATCAATAAAAAGATAGAAATTTCAAAATCAAAGTGTCCGGTTGGGTTAATAATATTTTTAATTAATGAATATTTAACTAAAAAACCAGCTGTTCCAGGAACTCCTATTTGTGAAATTAATATTACAAACAGCGTTAAAGATAAAATTGGATTAGTTTTTCCCCAACCTCTGAAATCCTCTAAGAAATCTACCCAATTAGTTTTAAGATTATAAATTCTATAAGTTTCTAACCCAATTATTAATGCTGATGTTGATATCAAATATATAAGTAAATATATCAGAGTTATATTATCAATTCCCAAGTATATAGAATATATCTTTAAGTATTGAGAATATAAAATACCAACAAAAATAAAACAAATTTGGGCTATATTTGAAAATGCTAAAAATCTCCAGATATTTTTTTGAAAAATAGCACCAATATTTAGAAATAATAATGTTAAACAGATAAGACCTATAGTTATATGACATGAAAATAATGGAGTGAAATAGAGTCTTTCAAATATTTTTTGAAAAGCTAATAAGTTTGCAGGAATAAATAAGATTATGAAAAAAATTGTTGTAAAAAATCCACTATCCTTTGCAAGAGAGGGAAACCAGAAATGAAATGGAAATAATGATAACCTGATCATCATTATTACCATTAAAACTATATTTGCAATTATCAAAAGAATACCTAATTTTTCAATACTTATAACATTAATATCTAAAGAAAGAGAACCCGTTAAACCAAATACTAAGGAAATAAAATAAATTAATAAAAAAGATGAGATTATACCAAAGATCCCATATCTAAGATATGAAAGCCAGCTACTTTTATTAGAACTTAAAATTGGAATGAAATAAGATGAAACTGTTACAATCTCTAAAAAGAAAATAAGCAATAGTAGATTTATGCTATGGTTAAGCAATATCGATCCAGATATCGAGATTAAAATTAAAGTATAAATCTCCGGTCTTTCTATTTTAGAAATTATTAGCGAGATAACAAGTGCTAATCCTGAAAATAGAAAAAAATATCTAAAAAAATTTGAAATTTTATTAACTTTTAAGAGATTGGGTGAAATTATACCAGTATTGTTTTTAAATATAAATGTTAGGATTAAAGCAGTTATTATTATAATAAGACAAAGATAGCCTAACCAGCTTAAATATTTTCTATTAATAAAAAGTAAAAATAGTAAAATAAAAAAAGATGAAATTAATATAAATATTTCAGGAATTATGAGAGAAAAATCAATAGACAATTATTTCCTCCTAAAAAAGTTCATTAATCTCTTTTTTAATCTTAAAAAAGTATCTTCCAACTCTATCTCCATATCTTTTTCCTCTTTTTGAACAAAATAATAAATAAAAAATCCTACAGAAAATTGCATCATCATCAAACCAATAATAAGTATTGTTATAACCAATCCAGAAATATTCTCAGGATATAAAAAATATGCAAATGAAATAAAATTTATAATTGCTGATAAAGATATTAGAGATGAAGAAATTAATTTATGTACAAATTTTCTTCTATACAAAATACCAAAAATTCCTATACAAAGAATAAATGTAGATATTAAGAAACAATTATTTAAAGATAACAATATTCACTTCCTAGCTTCATAAACAAAACATATACCAATTTTTTACATCCTAATTTTAGACACAAAGTATATTCCAATAAAAAAGCTAAAAAAGTAGATAAATATAACAACTACTGGTATCATGTGTTCTGTAAATAATATCTCTCCAATTTTTGCTATAGAAGTAGTTTGAACTCCACTAATTCTACTTGGTTCTAATCTATTTTTATTATTTAAAAAAATTAAACTTGATAATATTAATATACTTATAATAAGTGCTATGGAAATTCTTGGTAAATCTTTTTTCCAATCTAAAAATAAATCCTCACTTCCACCAATTCCAATTAATATTAATCCTGAAATTATCACAGGAAGAGGAATAAATAAAAATAAAAAAATATTTAAATTTTTCATAAGTAAAAAAAGGAAATTTGTGCTTACAATACAAACTAAAAAACCTATAACTATATAAAGGTGTTTGTTAAAGAGAACAACTCCTAAAGCACTTATTATAATAATTATTGTTATTAGGTTAAATAGTGTATTCTCCAAATTATCTGACCCCTCTTACCATTTTTAAATTGCTTTGTGGTATACTTTCGCAGACATTTTCAGTCAAGAAAGTATACCCAAAGCTTCTATTATCTTTAAATTAGATAAATTTTGTTATATTTCAAGAACTGACCCTTTATGAGCCTATTTTAACTTTTCCAAAACTCCTTAACTTTAGGTTTTGCATATTCTGTTAGTTTATCTATATCATGTCTTAGAGCTGAAAAATCCCGTTCTGCTAATTCATAATTGAAATTCATCTTTAATGCATCCTTTTTACAGGCTTCCTCACAGAGACCACAGAACAAACATCTACTTATGTCTACATAAAAATTTTTAATTTTTTTATCATGGGAAACTTTTTCTACAGATATCAGTTTTAATGGACAGGCATTAACGCACTCACCACAACCATCACAGATAATCTCTTTTGTATCTAAATCTACTACTAATCTTATACTTCCCCTGCTATTATATGGAATTATAATCCTATCATAAGGATAAAGAACGGTTATAGACCTTATAAATGTATTTTTTATAACTGTTAATAAGCTTCTTAAGATACCTTTCATGAACTTAGATTACTAAATTTAAATTAAAAAAATTTATAAAGTAATATCAAAAAATAAAAATTAAAAATTTCTTTACAAATTACAAATCTTCTAAAACTATTTTATTTAATATTTTTTATATAGTAATTTTATAAATTGAAAATAGGTTTTAGATAAAGTACTACAAATATTACAATTAATAAGTTTAAAAGTGATAGTGAACTGAGAAATGCTAAACTTATATTTATCTTCCTCTTTATACCTTTTATTTTAGGAATGACAGTATAAAGAAATAGAAACATCACCTGTAAAATAAAGGTTTTTATAATAGTCCAGATTATAGGATGTAAAAATCCTGGACCATTCCATCCTCCAAAAAAAAGTAAGGTTGCTAAAAGTGATAAGGATAAAATATTTATGTATTCAGAAATAGAAAACATTAACAAGTTTAATCCAGTTTGTGTAGAAAGATAATCAATATTAAGATATGTATTCTTTGATGGCACATCAAGAGACAACCTCTGCCAAAGTAATAAACAGGTTACTGAAAACACAATCATGCTTAATGGTTGATATATGATATTGTAAAATCTGCCTTGAGACTTTACTATTTCAAAAAGATTAAAAGATGATGCAAAAGTTACAGGTCCTAAAGAAGATATAAATAAGGGGACACTAAATACAATTGTGGTAGAAATTCTATCTAATAGACCCAATATTTTATTTGTATTTAATCCAGTTCTGTCTATTGAGAGAAATGTTCCAGTGTTAGATATCACAATAAAACAAATACAAAGTGGTAAAGAAATTTCTACATTTATAAAAAATATCTCTCCTGTTAATGGAATCAATAAAAATGCTGCTATAGCAAATGTAATTGAAATTATTGCACCAATAGTTATAACTAAATTTTGACTTTTGAGAAAGTTTTTTGGTGATTTTAACAATAGTTTTAAAGTTTGAGAAAGAGTCTGCAGGATCCCATGAAACCCAGTATGTAAAGGTCCTCTTCTTGATTGCATGTGAGCTAAAATTTTTTTATGAAGATAAACAGTTACATATATTCCTAAAAGTAAAAATAATAAAAAATAGAATGTTTTCAATAATAGACTTTTTAAAATCACTTATCCACCTCACAGACACATATATCAAAGCTTGTTAATATTACTTCAACATCTTCAACACTTTCACCTAAGACTGCTCTTGAAAAAGCAAGTAAGTTGTTATATGAGGGACTCTTTATTCTTAACTTAGTAATTTTTCCTTCATCAATAGATATTTCCATAGCAAGTTCACCATGGGGACACTCAATGTGGCTACGCGTATTTCCAGAGAACTGATTTATGTCTTCTGTATATGTTCTTATTTCCCCCTCTGGCATCTTATAAAAAGCTTGTGAGATAATCGAAGTCGATTGTTCTATTTCCCCCATTCTAACAATACATCTATCTAAACTATCACCTTTTTCACCCACAGGTATTTTAAAACTTATCTCATCATATATCCCATAAGTGTCATCTATTCTAACATCTTTTTTAATTCCCAAAGCTCTCAGGTTTGGACCAGTAATAGCCAAATTTTTAGCATCCTCCTCTATAAGAACTCCCAGGTTATTTAATCTATTGACTACTAATTCATTCTCTAAGAAAAATGTTTTTAACATATTAAAATTTTTTCTAAAACTCCTAAAAAACTTTCTAAACTCTTCAATAAATCTTGGACTTAAATTACTCGCTACACCACCAACTCTTATAAAATTTGGAGTTAGTCTTGAACCAGTTGCAAGCTCAATAAGATGAAGCACCTCTTCTCTCTCTCTTAAGCAGTAATGAAGAGCATTATTAATACCCAAAACATTTGCTAACCTTGTTAACCAGAGTAGGTGACTTGAAATTCTGGAAAGTTCACATAAAGCTGTACGAATGAATTTGGCTCTTAAGGGTACATCTATTTTAAAAGTTTTTTCTAAACCAATACAATATGTAAGTTCTGGTGATATTGCACTACTGCTATCAACTCTATCAATAAAAGGAATGGCTTTATCAATCTCCATTCCTTCAACAACCTTTTCAACGCCAGTTGTTAAATATCCAAATTCAGGTTTTATATTAATAATTACACCATCTTTTAAAGCAATGTATAATCCAACTGGAAATCCAAATGGTCTAAATTGAGGTTCAATATATATATCGTATCCTTCTATCTCCTCATAATCTTTTATTTTTCTATTCTCCATCTTTTTAAAAAACCCGCCATTTTTATTATTTAAAATGATCTTTATATTTTAAAATTGCATTTATTATTGCTTCTGGTCTGGGCGGACAACCTGGAACATAAAGATCCACATTAAATATCTCTTTTACCCCTTTTAATACAAAATCTGATTTATAAAAAGGTCCTCCATTTATAGCACAAGAACCAACTGCTATTAACACTTTTTCATTCCCAAAACTGTTGTATAAATCTTCTAAAATTGGCTTCATTTTCTCAGTAATCGTTCCAGATACCATAATCACATCTGCTCTTTCTGGAGAAGAAACAAAATTTATCCCCCATCTTTCAGAATCATAAAGGGGTCCAAGAATTGCTAAAATCTCATTACCACAACATCCTGAAGTGAAGCAATATATATTTATCGATGTTGATTTTACCCAATTTGTTAATTTATTAAATAATGAAAATTTCTTAAAATTTCTTACTTTATGCACCATTTTTCTTAATAATATTTTCATATTTTCTCTAATTAAAAATAAAAAATGTGAACAAATTTTAATTTATTTGTCACAACTATTTACTATTTAATTACTCTATTCTCTTAATTTATGATATTTTAAAAAATATTGAGGAAATTTTTAAATATTTTCTATTTTGATTTTCCACTATATATTCTATATATTAAAGATAAATTTATAATAAATAAGAATATTAAAATAACTAATATCACTGCTATGACTTTCCCACTTATTGAAGATAATACAATTAAACCTCCTAAGAATAATAAACCAACCTGATAACTCAGTAATATTACAATAGAAGTAGATCTTAAATATCTAATTGAAAATGTTTTTAAACCATTTCTTTTATAAGGATTTAAAGTGTTGGGTTTAGTAGAATTAGACTTCCCAGAAATTAGGTTAAGAATTTTTAGTATTAAATAAAACAAAATAACGAAGACTAATGGAATAATTAATACTGTAAAAATAAATGAAAAATTATTAAACATTTCTTGATTCAAACTATCCCCTGATTATGGGCTCAGAAAATATTTTATAAAAGAAAATTTATAATTTACTGTTAAATTATTGTTCAAATTATCTTTAAATAAAGAGTTTGGAAAACATTGTGATAGTAATAATAATTTTATCTATTTAATTTCCAATTTCTCTGCAACCTTATTTAAATCCTTAACTAATGAATCAATATCTTTGATTCCATGAGCAAGTGCGCCCTCCTCTACACTTTCCCATTGAGCAACATGGCACCCAACACATGGTAGTCCATAACTAAAGAAAATTGGCATGGTTTGAGGATATTTAGACACAACTTTTCCAATAGTCATATCTTTGGTTATTAATTTCTTCTCTTCCATTGATACCCCAAATCAATTATTTAGATTTTTTAAATTAAATTGAAAAAAATTTTTATTATTAATAAAAAAATTTTATACTTTGTTATTAATTATTGTGTCAAGGTCTAATAATTTATTCCTCAACAATGGCTTTGTGGTATACTTTCGCAGACATTTTCAGTCAAGAAAGTATACCCAAAGCTTCTATTATTTTTATCAGTCAAATTTTGTTAAATTGCAAAACCTGACCCTATTAGATTATACATTTTTTTAGAACATTGATTCCATTTCTAATACTGGGTGACCAACTTTTTGAATGAATTCGAGGACTTCTTCCTCTGTTACTGCATCCTCCTCTGTTGCGATCTTATCAATAAAATCTGGGGTCCCAATTTCTTCAGATCTTCTTTGCAGTGCTTCCTTAATTTCCTCCTTCATCATCTTTGGCATCCATACCAAGCGTTTAAATCCTCCATCAGCTTTTATAAACTTTTTACTTGTTAAGAAGAATTTACTCACTCCAATAAAGCCCGGTGTTTGAACTCCACCACCGACTGAACCAGCCAATGTTGAGAATTTCATTCCACACGGAGTCATATCAGGATGTTCTCTTGGAACAACCATTACTCCACCTGTCATTGGAAGAACTGCAACTATTGTCTCAAAACAACCACATGATGTCATAGGGTCTTGAATCATTGAGTATGCACTGAACGTTGAAAGAGTCTGATGGGAAGTTTTATAAACAAAATCATTAACACCTTTCCACATCCCAAGATGATTATCAAGCAATTCTCCTTTTTTAACCGGTTGATTTGGTCCAGTTGGATTTATTTGAAAAGATGCTTTTCCATCCAGCCAATTATATGCACCACAAAGTCCCGGTCTTTCTGGTGAAATAATACAAACATGATTTGGAGCAAACGATTGACATAATGTACAGGAATAGAAAGTATCTACACTCTCATCAGTTAGTGCACCAATTCTATCATCCCTGATTTTATAAACTGGTTTAGCAAGTTTTAAAAGTTCCTCTACCTTCTTTTCATCTGTATATAGTTTTACCTGAACTTTATCCAAAATAGCTCCAAAATCACTATGCATCTTTGCGTGAATAATTTTTCCAATATCCTTTATCTTGAATCCGGATTTGTAAGCATCTTTACTGATTCTTATCCAGGCAATATCCCTCTGTCCAATATGAAGTAAACCATGACCATAATTTGTGAAATGGTGAATCTGCCTTTCTAATATTGGCTCAAAATCAGGTTGCATATCCCTTCCTGCAACTTCAACAATTATTGCTAATGGCATAGCAGCCCCTGGTTCGATTGTATCTACATCTGGACCGATTAATTCAATCTTACCATCCTCAACCTCAGTTAAATCTTTTGTATATAAAAATTCCAAACATTTACTTTTTGTACCACCAAATTCAGCATGCATGTCCTCTTTTCTAACTCTTTCACCTTCAAATGCTGGACCATATGGAATTGGTACTGGTACTTCCGTAATCGTTATTTTAAGTCCTCTCACTTCTATTCCTTTAGAGACAATTTCCTCCCTTTTTATACTTGGCACAACATGTTCGTAAGTACAAACTCCTCTTGGAAGAATTGCTGGAATATCAGTATCTGCAATTGTCGGAAATCCAAAATTTATAGCTCCCGCTGCATTAGCATACTTCTCATCATCAACTTCACCTAATGCAAGAACAAATGCAAAAATCCTGTTCTTGTTATGGAGAAGGATTCTTCTATAGTCTCCTGGTTTTACACCGCCAAAAGTTAATGCAACTCTTATTGCAAAACCTGCAGAATAAACTGTAGCTCCTATCTCCTTACCAAAGGGTATTAATCTTGTTTCCCATCCTAAATCAACTCCCTCTTCAGCCAGCTGTTCAGCAAATGCCTTTCCATTAGTATTTCCAGACATAAACACATAAATACTCTTTTGCTGAAGTTCCCTCGCAATCTTTACTGCCATATCATTTGTTGGAGTAGCACCAATTACTGCTGCAAACCCTGGAGCTGAGCCATCCACAAATTCTATTCCTCTTTCTCTTAGAGTCATATCCTCTGCTGCACCAAGCCATATGCCTTGTACCGGATTTGGACCCATTATATATTTAATTGCTTCCATAATTTCTTCTGCAAAAAGTGTAGCCATTCCAGCATCCAAAGCATTAGCTAAATATGGGAGCCATGTTTTTTCCTTAGGTATGGGTGGTAAAAGCTTTTCAGCCTCATCCAAAACCGGTTGCATATCCCCTAATGTTTTAATCGCTATTCCCGTTATTCCATATATTATTGGTAAATAATAACCTGTATTGGGAAACTCAACCTCTTGCTTTGGTCCAAACTGTTCTAATGCTTTATCTAACATTTCCTGGGCTTCTTTCACCTTCTGGTGAGCGCCCCTTATTGCTGCCGATGCAATTATCTTACTCAATTTCTAATGCCCTCCTTGCTTCCATATCAAATAATACTCTTTCTTTCTTTTCATGTATTCCTAAAGCCTTTCGTTTTTTCTGAATATGATCAATAGTCTTTTCTAATATTTTATCCATATCTGGTTCAAATTCCAATTTTCCACCAATCAATTTTTCCCATCCATTACTAATTATTTTGGTAACTTCAGAGCTTCCTCCAACTGGTGAACCTACTCCAAATAGAACGTAAAGACCTGATGCAACAAAGTAAGTTCCAATAGAAAGTGCTTTCTCACTCATCCATTCAGGTGCAATTCCAGCAGCTGGAAGATCACTTATATCATCACCCAAGCCTCCTTCATGGACAACCTGAGTGAGAATTGTCAATACCCTTGAATTATCCACGCAGGAACCTAAATGTAATACTGGTGGGATACCAAGTGCTTCACAAATAGATCGTAACCCTTCACCAGCATGTTCCATTGCTTCAGGAGTTAACAATCCATATTTTGAACATGCAATTGCTCCACATCCAGTTTGGGCTACTAAGTAATCTCTTGAAATTAACTCTTTAACCAGATAATTATGAGACTTATCATGTGTTACCCTTGGATTATTACAACCAACTACTCCCACTACACCTTGAATCCTCCCATCAACTATTGCGTCATTAAGGGGTCTAAAAGATGCTCTATATTTTCCACCCAGCATATAATTTATATATTCATGTGAAAATCCAGCAACTATTGGGCTATTTATTTTTGGAATTCTTGTGCCATTTCTATTTGGAAAATTATCTATAGCTTTCATTATTATCTGTTTTGCAATTTCTGGAGCATTGTGTTCATCAAAAGGTATGTGGGTTGCTCCTGGAATTTTTGCCTTAGGTGAGGTTGTTATAAGCTCAGTATGATTAGTTTCAACCAACTTTCCTAAAGCCTGGATTATACATTGAATATCAACTACCATGGCATCAACAGCTCCAGTTAGTATAGCTAATTCCTGTTGTAAAAAGTTTCCAACCACTGGGACTCCCTGTCTCATAAGAACCTCAATTGCAGTGCAGCATATTCCAGTTAAATTAATCCCTTTTGCTCCTTTCGATTTGGCATAATCGATAAGTTCTGGGTCATCTGCAACAGTTGCTATCATCTCAGATAATGTTGGTTCATGACCATGTATAACTAAATTAACCTCATCCTCTTTTAAAACTCCAAGGTTCATAGTTGAAGAAACTGCTTTTGGTGTTCCAAATAATATATCTGATATATCTGTAGCTAACATTGAACCACCCCAACCATCACTTAATGATGTTCTTAATACATGACGCAGTATATTTTCAGCATCCTGATCAACTCCTATATGGGTCCTGTGCATCATCTCAACAACCTCTCTATCAACTCCCCTTGGTTCAATTCCTGACTTTTTCCATATCTCCTGTCGCCTTTTAGGGGCTCTTGAAACATAATAGATTATCCCCTCCTGTCTTCCAAAATCCTCCAGAGCTCTATTGGCAACATCGAGAGCTATATCTTTTAAATCTCTACCGTTTGTCTCTACCCCCATTATTTCTGCAATATTATATAGTTTCTGCTCATCTTTTATTTCATATCCAGGAGCTTCTCCTTTTGCTACAGCTTTCAAAGTCAAAGCAAGATCTCTTCCATGATCAGAGTGAGCTGATGCCCCACCAGCTATAGCTCTACCTAAATTTCTAGCTGCAACTGTAGATAATGTTGCACCACATATACCAACCTTTTTATCATAGTCTTTTCCTGTAAATCTACAGGGACCCATAGAACAGTTTTTACAACATCTACCTTCTGCTCCAATTGGGCATCTCTTCATCTCTTCAACTCTTGAAAACATAGTAGAGATGTTATTATCATAAGCATATTTGAGCATTTCCTTTGCAGCTGGGTCTACAGTTTTATTTAATAACTCATCCGTCATAGTAATCCTTCCGTTTCTTTAATTTACTAAAACTATAATACTCATAATTTAATACTATTAGGCTTATAATTATATTATTAATATGAATTTTTATTTATTTGTATTAATTCTTAATTTATATATAAACAATGAATACTAAACTATAAATTATAGCAGAATTTTTTAATTAGAATTTTATAATTTTTTTCATTTTCTATTTATTTTTCTAATTGAAAAATAGTCTCAAGCGCAACCTTTGTCATATTGTCAACTCCTCTTTCAATTTCACGATCTTTAGCTCTTATTCTACCTGATACAATGTCAGAAACTGTCAGTAAGCATCCAGCATTAACTCCAGCTCTTGCAGCAATTGAAAATATTATAGATGCCTCCATCTCAAATGCTAAAACCCCTCTTTTTGCCCACTTTTCGGCTCTCTCACCAATACTTGGGTCAGGACCATAAAATAGATCCGATGTTGCAATTATACCAGTATGATATTTAAGACCAAGTTTCTCTGCTTCATGTACTGCCTGATGAACAATAGGAAAACTTGCAACTGGAGCAAATGGATCTCCCTCAAATAGTGATTTAGCTGCTCCATCTATTGGAACACTCCCAGTTGCGATTATCAAATCAGTTAGATTTATTCCCTTCCCAATCGCTCCACATGTACCCGTTCTAATGAAATTTTCAACTCCCAGCATTATTAATTCTTCCATAACTATTGCTGCTGATGGGCAACCCATTCCAGTAGTTTGAACTGATACAGGTATTCCTTTATATATTCCTGTATAACCAAACATTCTTCTATATTTCGTAACCAGCCTTGGTTCATCAAAAAATTTTTCTGCAATATATTTTGCTCTATCTGGATTACCAGGGAGTAAGCAATATTTAGCAAAATCACCTTCCTGTGCTCTTATATGAATTTGCATAACTATCCTTTCATTATAATTTGTTAAATTTAGGTTCTATCAAAGGTTTCGTGGTATATTTCCGCAGACATATTAGACAAGGAAATGGACCCGAAACCTTAAGTAATTTTTTATTTTTTATTTATTTTTCAAGCTCTGCTAACTCTTCAGTAAATTTTTTAATATCATCAAATTTCTTATAAACAGATGCAAATCTTACATAAGCAACTTTATCCAATTCTTTTAATCTTTTGAGTGCCATCTCACCTAACTGTTTTGATGTCACTTCATATTTATATTGATTCCTTAGTTCATTCTCTATATTTTCAACTATCTTTTCCAATATTTGCACTGGAATTTCCCTCTTAACACAAGCTCTTATTAAACCGTTTAATAACTTCTGTCTATCAAACGGTTGAGTTTCTTTGTTCTTTTTTATTATTGTTATAGGGATCTCATAACTTCTCTCATATGTTGTAAATCTTTTATTACAAGAGGGACATTCTCTTCTTCTTCTAACAGCATCACCTTCCTCAGTTAGTCTTGAATCAATAACTTTTGTTTCATCATATCCACAGAATGAGCATTTCACAAATAAAACTCCTTTTTAAACTCTTGTATTCATATTTATATTTTATAGAACTTAATACTTCACTTGTAATTCTAATAATAGAAGAATTGTTATATTGCAAGACTTGATCCCCATTATTTATATTTATTACTTTGGGTTATACTTTCGAAGACATTTTCAGTCAAGAAAGTATGCCCAAAGCTGATGTGTCTCATGTCAAGACCTGACCCCTTTTCCTGACCCCTTTTTATAAAGGGGTGACATTTCTCTAAGCCTTTCAACTATTGGTGGTAAAACCTCTAAAAAATAATCTACTTCTTCCTTTGTATTACTCCTTCCCATAGAGATTCTTATTGAGCCTTGTGCTATTTCAGGTGGAATTCCCATCGCCAATAGAACATGAGAGGGCTCTAATTTCAAAGAAGCACATGCTGAACCACTTGAAATTGCTATTCCTTTAGCATCTAATTCCAAAACGATCGATTCTCCCTCTATATATTTAATGGTAAAACTTGCATGTCCTGGAAGTCTATTTTTTGGATGTCCTACATATAAAACATCATCAATTCCTTTTAATACACCTTTAACAAGGTGCTCTCTAAGTTCTCTTAATTTCTTAACTTTTTTATCAAGCTCATTTAGAGCAATTTCAACTGCTTTGGCAAAACCAACAATTCCTGGAATATTCTCTGTTCCTGCTCTTCTTCCTTTCTCATGTTCTCCTCCATGCATCAGGGGAGTAATTTCTATTTTTTTTCTTTTATATAAAGCTCCAACTCCCTTTGGACCATGAAGTTTATGAGAAGACATTGATAATAAATCAACATTTAATTTTTCGATATCTATTTTTAAAGTTCCAAAGGATTGAACTGCATCGGTGTGAAATATGATTCCTCTTTCTTTTGAAATTTTACCAATTTCAGCTATTGGTTGTATGCTCCCAACAACATTATTTGCATGTATTATGCTTATTAGTATTGTTTTATCATTTATTGCATTTTCAACATCTTTTGGATTAACTACTGCATTTTCATCAACTGGAATATATGTTACTCTATATCCAACTTTCTCTAAATATTTACATGTGTTTCTAACTGCTGGGTGTTCAATTGAAGATGTTATTATGTGATCACCCTTTTCAACATATGATTCAGCAACACCTTTAATTGCTAAATTATCACTTTCCGTTCCTCCGGATGTAAATATTATCTCCTCAGGTTTAGCATTCATTGCATTTGCTATTACCTCTCTTGATTTATGAAGTAGTTCAAATGCTTCATTTCCTGGTGTGTGTGGTTCTGATGCATTTCCAAAAAATTTTGTATAACATGGTATCATAGCCTCAACAACCTCTGGAAGAACGGGTGTTGTTGCTGAATGATCAAAATATACCCTTTTCATCCTAAACTAATTTACCTCCTTCAGATGATTTGATTTGACTCATATTTAATTTATACCAAATTTGAAGTATGTATTTTTACCCAAAAATTGAGCTGATTTTCCGAGTTCCTCTTCAATCCTTAGTAACTCATTATATTTAGCAACTCTATCTGTTCTTGATGGTGCTCCTGCTTTTATCTGCCCAGAATTTGTTGCTACAGCTAAGTGAGCTATTGTTGTATCTTCAGTCTCACCAGAGCGATGAGAAATTATTACAGTGTAATTATTGTTTTTTGCTAATTTAATAGCATCGAATGTTTCAGTTAAAGTGCCAATTTGATTTACTTTTATTAATATTGAATTTGCAACATTTTTCTTTATCCCAATTTTTAGTCTGTCAGTATTTGTTACAAATAAATCATCCCCTACTAATTGAGTGTTTTTTCCAATCTCTTTAGTAAGCTTAGCCCATCCATCCCAATCCTCCTGCTCAAGCCCATCCTCTATTGAGATAATGGGGTATTTTTTTACTAACTCTTTATAATACATAATCATTTCATCTGAGCTAAGAGTTCTCCCTTCACCTTCTAATATATATTTTCCATCTTTATAAAATTCTGATGCTGCTGGATCAAGTGCAATGAAAATATCATCACCAGCTTTGTATCCAGCTTTTTCTACTGCTTCTAAAATATATAATATTGCCTTTTCATTTGTTTTTAAATTTGGAGCAAATCCTCCCTCATCACCCACTGATGTCGAACATCCATTGCTTTTAAGGATGTTTTTTAAAGTCCAGAATATTTCAGTCCCCATCCTTAACGATTCTCTAAAAGAGTCTGCATTAACTGGTACAATCATAAACTCCTGAAAGTCAACATTATTATCAGAATGCTTACCCCCATTTAAAATATTCATTAAGGGAACTGGTAAAATATTGTATTCTCCCATTTCAAAAATCTTATTGAGATATTGATAAAAAGCGAGGTTATAATGTTTAGCAGCTGCTTTTGCTACAGATATAGAGACTCCTAATATAGCATTTGCCCCAAATTTGCTTTTATTTTTTGTTCCATCAGCTTCAATTATTTTTCTATCGATTTCTTTTTGATTGGTTGCATCCATTCCTAAAATAATTGATGAGATTTTCTTATTTACATTTTTCACTGCTTTTAAGACACCTTTTCCTCCATATCTTTTCCCGTCATTGTCCCTTAGTTCCAAAGCTTCATAAACTCCAGTTGATGCTCCAGATGGAACTGCAAACCTTCCCTTATCACCACTTTCAAGTGTTATTTCAACCTCAATAGTTGGATTTCCCCTTGAATCAATTATCTCTCTTGCTCTGATTTCCTTTATAAAACATGATTCTTTCATCTTTAAAACTTAAAATTATGGTTCACATCCTTGGTCTTGAGAAATTGAATTGAGAACCAATCCTCCTTTCTATAAATAATTAAACCAAAAATTATTATAAACTATTTTTATGTTCTAAGATTATTAAAATATCATATTTATAATTACCAAATATATTATTTTTATTTTTTTATTTAAAATATATTCTGTTATATATGAAAGACCTTTAAATTAAAATAATGTATAATGAGATTTTGAAATTTTGTCTTTTTGATAAATCTTAAAAGTTTTTAATTTAATATTGTTACAATAACAAAATGTTAAATATAATTTTTGAAATAAAATATTAAATTTTTTATTTAGTTTTAAAATTCTTATAAAAGTAGAAAAAATTTGAAAAATAAAAAAGAAAAGATAAATAAATTAAATAGGCCTGATACATATTTGCATAGTATATCAATAAGCGAAGTATTCAAAAGGTTAAATAGTGACGTTAATGGTTTAACCAATAGTGAAGCTTCTAAAAGGATTGAAAAGTTTGGTTTCAATGAATTAAAAGAGGAAAGAAAAAAATCCATTTTTGAGATTTTTATTGAGCAGTTCAAGAGTTTTCTTATTCTTATTCTTATATCAGCAACAATTTTTTCAATTTATATGGGAAACTATATTGAAGCAATTGCTATTGGAATTATCCTGTTTATAAATGCTTCTTTAGGAACATTCCAGGAATTTAAAGCAGAGGAAGCCCTAAAAGCATTAAAAAAACTTTCTGCTCCTACTGCAACTGTTTTAAGAGATGGTTTTGAAAGAACAGTTTCATCCAAAGATATAGTACCTGGGGATATTGTAATTATAAAAGCTGGAGATAAAATACCGGCTGATTGTAGATTGATGGATTCCTCTAATTTACAAATTGATGAATCTATTCTCACTGGAGAATCTCTCACAGTTGAAAAAGACCATACTCTTATTTTAAATGAAAAAACCAATCTGGCAGAAAGAAAAAATATGGTCTTTTCTTCCACTTATGTAACATATGGAAGAGGAAAAGCTGCTGTAACCGAAACAGGAATGAATACTGAAGTTGGTAAAATTGCTGGAAGCATACAAAAAGAGAAAAAAGAATTTACTCCTCTTCAAAAGAAGTTGGATAGATTTGGTAAACAACTTGGAGTTATTATACTTATTTTGTGTGCAATAGTTGCAGTTGTTGAAATCATAGAATACAAAGCTATTGGGGATATAATAGCTTTAAACGAGCTTATATTAA
>JAGMBY010000009.1 GCA_023129485.1 Actinomycetes bacterium
ACAAAATCTTAAACTAAGACTTTCCAATATTCTATTTATCTTAAAAAATCAATCTCTCTATTTAATCGATAAAACTCATCTTAAAAACCTATAAAAATTATTTTTAAAAAAGGAGGTAACAGTATTCAATTAAATTTTAAAATCATATTATTTATATTATTAAATTGGAGGTGATTTAATTGTCAAAGATTTTAAGAGTCAACATGAAAGATCTTACATGTAAATTTGAGGGTGTTCCTGAAGAATATAAATTATTTGGGGGAAGAGCACTAACATCAGCTATTACATGTGATGAAGTTCCACCAAAATGTCACCCATTAGGACCAAATAATAAGATAATCTTTGCTCCTGGAATTGTATCTGGTACTAATGCTCCAACATCTGGAAGAATTTCTGTAGGCGGAAAGAGTCCATTAACAGGAACTATTAAAGAAGCAAATGCTGGAGGACTTGCTTCTCAAAAATTAGGAAAATTACAGATAAGAGCAATAATTGTGGAAGGAAAACCACAGGAGAAAGAAAAGTTCTATTTGCTTAAAGTTAATAAGGATGGAGCTGAACTCCTACCAGCAGACGACTTAGCAGGAAAAGGAATGTATGAAGTAGATGAAATTTTATTCCAAAAATATGGAAAGGTAGCTATTGTTGGCATCGGTCCTGCAGGTGAGATGATGTTAACAAATTCTGGTGTATCTGTAAATGATATGGAAAACAGACCTGGAAGATATGCAGGAAGAGGTGGAATGGGTGCTGTTATGGGTTCAAAAGGATTGAAAGCTATAATAATAGATGATGAGGAAGCTCCAGGTGTGGGAATTGTAAATAAAGAACTGTTTGATTCTGGTAGGAAAAAATTAGCCAATGCTCTTACTACTCATGATGTTACTAAGAAGGGTGGGGCTTTAAATACATATGGTACTGCTGTTTTAGTTAATGTTATAAATGAAGCAGGAGGTTTCCCAACAAGGAATTTCTCATCAGGACAGTTCGAAGGAGCTTCAAAAATTAGTGGAGAATCTATAGCGGAGATTTGCAAAAAAAGAGGTGGAGAAGGGACAATGGGACATGGTTGTCATCCAGGTTGCATTATAAAGTGTTCAAACATATATCCTAAAGAAGATGGAACTCATCATGTTTCCTGTCTTGAATATGAATCTGATTGGTCATTCGGAGCAAATTGTGAGATTGATAATCTTGATCAAATTGCTGAATTAGTAAGAATCTGCAATGATGTGGGATTAGATACTATTGAAGCAGGATGTACAATTGCAGTAGCTATGGAAGGAGGATTACTTGATTTTGGAGATGGAGAGGGAGCAATAAATCTACTTAATGAAGTTGGGAAAAGAACACCCCTTGGAAGAATTATTGGTAATGGAACTGAATTTACAGCAAAAGCTTTAGGAGTAAGTAGAGTACCCACTGTGAAAGGTCAATCTATGCCTGCATATGAACCAAGAGCAATAAAGGGTATTGGAGTAATATATGCAACATCAACAATGGGAGCAGATCATACTTCTGGATACACAATAGCTCCAGAAATAATGAGTGTTGGTGGAAAGGAGGACCCATTAAATGTAGAAAAAAGCAAACTTGCCCGGGCTTTTCTTAATACAACAGCTTTTATTGATAGCACGGGATATTGCCTATTTATTGCATTTGCGATATTAGATATTGCAGAAGGATTTGAGGGTGTGATAGAGACAATGAACGGAGTTCTTGGTGTAAATTTAAGTGGTGATGACTGGGTAAATATTGGAAAAGAAACGATAGATAAAGAAAGGGAATTTAATATAGCAGCGGGGTTTACTTCAGCTCATGATAGAGTTCCAGAGTTTATGAATATAGAGAAACTTCCACCTCACAATGTAACCTTTGAAGTTTCAGAAGAGATACTGGATAGTGTATATAAAGAGTAGCAAATATTTGATCTTGACATGAAGTCATGACATAAAATAAAAGCAGTTGTTTTCTTATAAATATTTGTTATAAAAAGCTTTGTGTAGTAGATACTAGTAGTTTGCATTAAAATTTAATACAGAACTACCAGGTATTAAATGATAGAGGACTTGGCAAATGTTAGTTTGCTAAGTCCTCTTAAGTAATAAAACTTACTTTAATTTTCTAAGTAATCAATAAAATTTATTTTGGGAGATAAAGACGAAGATAGAAGTTATTCTTTTTGGAAAATTAAAAGAATCTTTTGAGAAAGGAAAATCAGGAAATAGCTTTTGTGTAATTATAAATTTTAAAAATAAAGATGCCATCGAGGATATAGTAAAAAAATTAGGAATTCATCCAAGAGAAATCAGTCATGCATTTCTAAATCATCAATATTCATCATTGGATAGAAAAGTTAAAGATGGGGATAGATTGGCACTTTTTGGGAGAGATATGTCTTTAATCTATAGACAATATTTTCCTAAGATTAAATAATGAATTATATCAACTAAATCTAAAAATTTAAAAGAGATTCCTATAAGATTAAGTTAAAAATAATATTAATACATAACAAATGATTCTATTTCTCAAAGTGGATTTAAAAGAGAAAAATAAAATATTTTGTAGGAGTTTAAAGATTTCTTAAATTTTATATCATAGTTTACAAGTCTTCAGTAGTAAATTAAACTATTAAACAAGATGATTAATGTAAAACTTTATGCAAATTTACCACAATTTTCAAAATCCAAGAAAAAAGAATTGGAAATCTATTGGTTTAAAGGCTTGACTATAGAAAAGATTCTTAATGATGAAGGGATTTCTTTAAAAATTGCTAAAATAATTATTGTGAATGGGAGGCATCAAGACACCGATTTTATCTTAAAAGATGGTGATAGATTGCAATATTTCCACCGGTAGGTGGTGGCTAAAAAAATTTTATCTTATAACCTTTTTATATATTTTTATTAAATTTTTTACATTTTTATTCCATGAAAAATTTTTTAAGGCATATTTAGCTGCTTTTTCGCCTTTTTTGACCTTTGATTCTGAATTTATCTCCTCAATAACTTTTTCTGCTAACTCTTCTGGTGAATCTGGTTTCACAAGTGAACCTACATCCTCATTAATAAAATCTTGTAAACCACCATTTATTGTGCCAATAACTGGAGTTCCACAAGCTAATGCTTCTATTGCAACTAATCCAAAAGCTTCTTTTCTAGAAGGAACAATAGCTAAATCAGCTAAATTGTAGATCTTTGAAACCACATTTTGATCATGATGACCTAAAAAATAAAACCTTTTTAACCCCATTTCATTAGCAAGATTTACGAGTTCATCGTATAACTCTCCATAACCAACAATCAGAGTAATAACATTATCTAAAACTTTTTCATAGATTGATGCTGCCTTAATGAGAACATCTACACCTTTAAAATGAGTAAGTTTTCCAACAAAGCAAATAACCTTTCCTACTTCTAAAGGTAATCCGAGTTTATTTAAAAGTTTTTGATTGTTTATATCTCTAATCTTAAAGATATTTGGGTCGAAGCCATTGAATATCACTTTTATCTTTTTCTCATCAATATAAAATAAATCTAATATATCCTTTTTAACTTGATTGGAGATTGCAATTATAAATTGTGCTTTTTTAGATATGTCAATTACCATGGATCTATACCTTCTACCTTTTTTAAATCCAATTAAGTCTGTACCATGGCAAGTTACTATAAAAGGTATACCAGTTTTTAAGGCACAATAGGAGGAAACCCATAGATGTTGCGCATGTATTATATCAGGATTGAAATCATCTTTAGCTTTAAATGTGAAATCTAAGAATGTATTGACATAATCTGAAATTTGATTATTTGTCAATTCATAAAAGGTAGTATTGCTAAATGGGTGTGTTGTAAAGCATGGAAAGTTAAAAGGTAAATGAAAATTTTTATTAACCCCATTATAGAAAATTATTGATCTTACCTGATAATCCTTATTAATAACTTTTTTGTGATCAGGTGCTATAACCACCACTTTGTGATTTAAATTTAGAAGTTCCTCTGCTACATTTTGAGTATAGATTCCACTTCCTGATCCTTCTAATGGAAAATGATTTACAAGTAATATTTTCATAACAGTCCTTTATTCAAAGTTAAAAATATTTTAGTATAAATTATATAATTATCTGTATATTTATTATAAATTAACATCACTATTTAATTTAAATTTATATATATAAAATTAAACGATAGGTTGTTTTTAATATAAAATTAAGATGTATTTAAATAAAACTTCTGTTTGGAAAATCTAAAATATTAATAATTTATCAAATAGTAATGGCTAAAAAAGTGTAGATTTTAAATTAATGAAATTTTTATTATGAAAATATAAAATATTATTTTTATTTAAAATAGCAACTTAATAAGAAATAATGCATAAAAAAAGTTTAATAAAAATATCATCAAAAATATTAATAGTTTTAATTATTATGCTTACTCTTCTTATTATCCTTTTCAAACCATTAAATAATTCATTTAAAACTACTCTTTTACTTTTAGATTTATTTGCTCCAGAAGAAATAAAGCCTATAAACTTATTTAAAGAAAGGTGTTTAATAACTGAATTGAAAATTAAAGGAAGTTTCAGGGAAATATCAGCTGACCTTTATAGACCAGATGATAATAAAAAACATGCTGGACTAATCTTTATTCATGGTCTTACACCAGAAGGGAAAGACGATATCCGATTAATTCCATTGATAAAGTCATTAGTTCGTTCAGGATTTGTAGTATTTGTGCCAGAATTTTTAGGAATGAAATCACAAAGAATAAGAGTTTCAGATATTGAAGAAGTTGTTGAAAGTTTTAAATATTTATATAACTTAACTGACTATATTTACCAGGATGAAATAGGTATCATGAGTTTTAGTTATGGTGTTGGACCAGCTTTATTGGCGGTATCTGATGAGGAGATAAGAAACTTAGTAAAGTTTGCTTTTTGCTATGGTGGATATTATGACTTAAAAAATGTTATAACTTATGTAACAACTGGATATTATGAATATAAAGATGAAAGTGGATATCTAAGACCAGATGTGCATGGTAAATGGCTTTTTATAAAATTAAATTTAGATTTAATAAGGAACGAATATGATAGAAAGATTTTGGAGGAAATTTCTAATAAAAAGTTGGAAAATCTCAAAACTAATGTAGATGATTTGAAGGAAAAACTGGGTCAAGAGGGATTAAACATTTATGAACTTTTAACCAATAATGATTATAAAAAGGTTGAAAATTTAATTTATAAATTAAATCCTAAAATAAAAGACTATATAGAGGAATTATCACCCATTAGCAAAATAGGAAATATTAAGTCTTATTTATTAATAGCTCATGGTTATCCTGATTTTTCGATTCCTCACACAGAAAGCATTAGACTTGCTGATTCAGTAAGTAAAGAAAATTGTCATCTTGCAATTCTAAAAATTATTGGACACACAGAAGCACTTGCAATAAAACCAACTCTAAAAAATATATTCACATTTTATATTCCAGAAATTTCCAAAGGATTTCTAATAGTATATGACCTAATAAAACAGCAAAATTAATCAAAAATTTTCCTTATCTTTTCTTCTTTTCCTTTTCTTTCTCCAACTCTTATTCAAATAACTTTAGGTAATTTAACTCAATTCTATATTAATATTATTAAAATTTATGATATTATTCATTTGCATAAATATATATTATTTGATAAAATAATATAAGTCTTTAATACAAGTATGAAAGTGGAGAACATAAGCTCATGTAAATTTTTAAATTTCTGGATGTTATTTTATTTTTTTTAAAATTTTTCATATTTAGATTTTTAAATTAAGGAATATGTTAGCAAAATTATACTCAAGTGGAATTTTTGGACTTGATGCTTTTAAAGTTGAAGTTGAAGTATATCTCACAAAATCTTTGCCAAGTTTTCATATAGTGGGTCTTCCTGATAAAGCAGTTAATGAATCAAAGGAAAGAGTAAGAGCTGGAATATCATCGTCTAACTTTCATTTTCCTTTAGAGAGAATAACAGTTAATCTCGCTCCTGCTGATTTAAAAAAGGAGGGACCAGCTTTTGATTTACCAATTGCATTATGTATTTTATTAGCAACAAAGCAGTTTAATGTTGATGATCTTGAAAAATATATGTTTGTTGGTGAACTTTCTCTTAATGGTGATATAAAAGGAGTCAAGGGTGTTCTATCAATAGCAATTAATTGTAAGAATGAATGTAAGGAATTCCTAGTTGTTCCAAAAGAAAATTCCTTTGAAGCAGCAATGATCTCTGGGATAAATGTAATCCCTGTTGAAAATCTTAATCAAGTAGTAGATTATTTACAAAATAGAATTGATATTAAACCAGTGAAAATTGACAGGAAAAAATTTTTAAAAGGTATTCTAAACAACGATATTGATTTTAAAGATGTAAGAGGACAATTTCAAGCTAAAAGAGCATTAGAAATTGCTGTCGCAGGTGGTCACAATGTTATTATGGCTGGTCCTCCAGGAGCTGGTAAGAGCATGTTAGCTAAAAGAGTTTCAACTATATTACCAAAAATGTCCTTTGATGAAATTATGGAAATAACAAGAATATATTCAATATCTGGCTTTTTATCTTCAAATTCAAATCTAATAAAAAATAGACCTTTTAGAAACCCTCATCATACTATAACTGATGTAGGATTAATAGGTGGTGGAGTTTATCCAAAGCCTGGAGAAATATCATTAGCACATAATGGTGTTTTATTTTTAGACGAAATCACAGAATTTAGTAGAAATGCATTAGAATCACTCAGGCAGCCGATGGAAGATAGAGAAATTGTAATTTCTCGTAACAAGGCCTCTTTTAAATTTCCATCAAAATTTATGTTAATTGCTTCTGCAAATCCTTGTCCATGTGGTTATTTAGGGGATAGTTTTAATAAATGTAAATGTTCATACTACCAAATATCTAAATATAGAAAAAAACTATCAGGACCACTTTTAGATAGGATCGATATACATGTATTTGTTCCAAGATTATTAAGAAAAGATTTAACAGGAGATTTGATAAGTGAGAGCTCAATTGACATAAGAAAAAGGGTTGAAAAAGCAAGAGAAATTCAAAAAGATAGATTTTCAGGTTCTAAAATAAATTGCAATGCTCACATGAATACAAAACATGTTGCTAAGTATTGCAAATTAAAAGAGGATACAAAAAGACTTTTAGAAACAGCAATAGAGAGAATGGGTATAAGTGGAAGGGGTTATTACAGAATTTTAAAAGTATCTAGAACTATAGCTGATTTAGATCAGAATGAGGAAATAAAAATAAGTCATGTTTCAGAAGCTATCCAGTACAGAATTTTAGATAAAAAATATGCTTGGTGAAAATAAATGATTACAAGAAATTTATTAAAAAGATATGAGAAAGAAATATTTATTATGAAAATAATGTCTATTAAAGGTATGAATTCAAGAAGGTTTTATTTATTATATAAAGAATTTAAAGATCCATTGAAAATATGGGATTTTGTAAAAAAGGAACATCAATTATCATTTAAATTTCATAATAGTAATAACAATTCAAAAAATTTCTCTTTATCTATAGATGATTCATATAATAGTAAAATAGATGTTTGGGTTAAAAGCCAGATATTAAAATTGGATGAAATAGGAGCAAAAATAATTCTTTTTGATGATGAAAATTACCCTCCTTTGTTAAAAGAGATATTCTATCCGCCTCCAATACTTTTTTACAAAGGGGAAAAAATCACTAATTTTTCACAATCAATCTCAATTGTAGGGAATAGAAGAGCTACTGATTATGGTAAAAGAGTTGCATATCAATTAGCAAGTCAACTCTCATCATTAGGAATAACTATTGTAAGTGGATTTGCAAGAGGAATTGATTCATCAGCTCACAAAGGTGCAAAAGATGAGATCGGCGGAACTATTGCAATTTTTGGAAATGGATTAGATATATGTTATCCAAGTGAAAACAAGGATTTATATAATGAATTAGCAATTAAAGGAAGTATAGTTAGTGAATTTCCTTTTAGAACTCCACCTGAAAGATTAAATTTTCCAAGAAGAAATAGATTGATAAGTGGTATAAGTCATGGTGTAATTATTGTAGAAGCAGGAGAGAGAAGTGGTGCTTTAATTACAGCCAACTTTGCTCTCGAGCAGGGAAAAGAAGTTTTTGCTGTTCCTGGTGAAATTTTTAATGAAAATTCAGTTGGCGTAAATCGCTTAATCCAAGATGGAGCAAAATTAGTCATAAGTGTAGATGATGTACTTGAGGAATTTGGACTTATTATAAAGGATATAGAAAACAATAGAAAAAGAAAGAAAAGTAAAAAAGTAAAAAATTATGAAATAAAAAATGAAGGTAAAAAATATAAATATCACAGAAAATGTAATAGGAACAGAGGGAAAACTAATTATAATAAAGAAACTCAGTATAATAAAGAGAATAAGCATGTTAAAAAATCATTAGATATCAATGATTTAATTGAGAATTTAACAGAGGAGGAGAAAAAAGTATATTTAAGCTTAGATGATTTTTCTCAATATATAGATGAGATTACAAAGAAGTGTGATTTAAATATTGCTAAAGCTAGCAATATTCTCACATTGCTTGAAATCAAGGGTATTATAAAATGTCATCCTGGAAATAGATACTCTAAAAAATTAACAAATGAACATAGATAATTAAAAGATTATTTAACATCAATTGAAATTATTTCTATTTAAATAAATTTAATAGATTATACTGATTAATTAATAATCCGTATTTGACTCATAATAGTTGTGTAGTAAAATAAATAAATAATTCTTATACGAAGTGTCTTTTTACTGGTTTAGTAAAATACATAATAAATAAGGTATTTCCAAAAATTATTATATTGTCATTCTGAAGGAGTGATTAGCGACTGAAGAATCTTATAATGAGATCCTTCGCTTCGCTCAGAGCTTGTCCTGAGTGAAATGAAGAGGAATGACAATTTAAAAATTATTTTAAATTTAAAATAGAAAATCTCATGAAAAACAAATCTGGACTAAGCATAGTAGAACTTTTTGTAATTATTTTAATTTTAGCTATATTAGCATCTATTTTTATTCCTTTTTATTTTGAAATTTTGGAGAGGAAAAGGGTAGTAAAAGTTAAAGAAGATTTTGAAAATATAGGAAGATCTCTTGAGACATACTTCAGAGCTTATAAAACATATCCTGAAAAAGAGGGTGAATTGCATATCTGTTTGAAAGAATTATTAGATAAAAAATATATTGACAATATTCCTGAAAAGGATCCCTGGGGAAAACCATATTATTATTTTGGAGATGAAAATACTTATATACTCACGTGTATAAGTAAGGAACCAATTATAAAATATTCTAATGGTGAGTATATTTCCAAATAACATTAAGTATTAATTGCATTGAATATTTAATAACATTAAACAATAATTAACAATAAATATAGATGAGAGATTTACTTTTTATTATTTTATTAATATTTTTTGGCTATTTAATAGGAAAATTTCTAAATAATTTAACATATGAAAATTTCAAAAACAAAGAAAATAAAATTTCTATAAGATTTTTTTCAATATGTCCTCAATGTAAAATAAGAACTAAATATTTTTATATTCCCATCTTGGATTACATTACAAATAATGGAAAATGCCTAAATTGTAAATATACTTTTCCAATAACTTCATTATTAATAGAGATGTTTACATCTTTATATTATCCATTATGTTATTTCTTTTTCTTTGTTTATAAAAAACAACCATTAAATTTTTTACCTTCATTTTTCTTTGGAACAATTTTGATTTTAATTTCATTTATAGACATTAAAAACAACATAATCCCTAATAAAATAGTTATCCCTTCGATATTTATTGGATTATTTCTTATGATTTTATTCTTTCCAAACCGGATTATTGAATTGATAATTTTTTCAATAGGAGTTTTTATTTTGTTCCTATTAATTTATTTTATATATCCCCAGGGAATGGGGATGGGTGATGTAAAACTTGCAGCATTATTAGGAATTTTCTTGGGCAGAGACTTAATACCGGCAATAATATTAGCATTTCTTTCTGTGGCAATATATAGCATATTTTTATTGATTTTTAAAAATAAAAGACTTAAGGATAGAATTCCTTTTGCTCCATTTCTTTCAATTGGTGCAATAATTGCATATTTCATTTAAAAAGTATTATTCTAATATTTTTAGAATGGGTCATTTTTTTAATTTCCCCTTTTGATAAATAATTTAAATTTACTATATGTTGGTTTCATAATATATTATTTTAACTTTTCTCTCATTAATTATTTACGAAAGATAATCATAAATTATTAATTGTTAGGTACATTGTTTAATTATATAATTATCAAAAGGCAATAAATTTTATAACTGATATAAATGTCAAACATTATTAAGAGGAGGGAAAATGAACTACAATGACCCAATTTCTGGAAGAATAATTTTCAATGCACTTAAAGGTAAAAATGTAATTGTAACGGCAGCAAATGTAAGAATTCAACATTGCTTTCGCGGAATAATGAAAGCTGCCAGAGAGATGGATGCAGCAATTATATTTGAAATTGCAAAGTCAGAAGTTGGATATACTGATCAGTCTCCAGAGGAATATATTAGTATTGTGAAGAGTCTTGCTCAAGAAATTAACTTTAATACTCCATATTGCATTCATGGTGATCATATAACAATATCTGAAAATACACCTGATGCAATTAGGTCAGCAGAAGATCTTATTAGAAAAGAGATTGAAGCTGGATTTACATCTTTTGCAATTGATGCCTCTCACAATTTTAATATAGAAGCAGAGACAACAAGAGAACAACTTGCTGATAATATTGAAATTACTACGAGAATTGCAAAACTTATAAAAAGGTTAATGGCAGAGAAAGGAAAGAAAAGGGAAAATTATGGACTTGAAGTTGAAGTCGGTGAGATAGGAAAGATTGACCCTGAAACAGGTGAGCAAGAATTGACTACAGTAGATGAGGCAGTAACATTTATTAAAGCACTGAATGAAAATGGTGTTTATCCGGACCTTATTGCTATAAATAACGGAACAGTTCATGGAAATGTGTATGATGCAGAAGGAAACATAGTTCCACTTCTTGGTATTGATGGCTTAAGGACTCGTGAAGTTGCAAATGCAATAGCATCTCTTGGTGTGCAGATTGCTCAACATGGAATAACAGGAACGCCCCTTGAACTGATACATAAATTAATTGATGCTGGAATTGTTAAAGGAAATGTTGCAACAAATTGGCAAAATATTGCACTTGACAATATGCCTTTTGACCTTGTTAAGAAAATGGAGAATTGGACTATGGAAAATTATGCTGTTAAAGTTAGAGCTAAAAAGCAAAGTATTTCTGATAAAGAAATTATAGGAAAGAATATAAAATATGGAATTAGAGTCTTCAAGAACGAAATAGCTAATATTGATGATGAGTATAAGCAAAAGATTTATGATGCAAGTAAAAAGTCAGCAATTGAATTTATTGAAGCATTCAACGGAAGGGAAAGTGGGCAAATTGTAAGAGATTACATAAAAAATTTAAAATAATGGAGTAATAAATGGATTATCAATTTAGAATAAACAAAGTTAAAGAAAAGGTTAAAAAAAATAATTTAGATGGATTTTTAATAACTAGTGAGAATAATGTAAGGTATTTAAGTGGATTTTTTGGAAAGGGTTCAGGATCTTGGTTGATAGTAACTGAAGGACAACAATATCTACTTACAGACTCCAGATTTACAGAACAAGCTAATAAACAAGCGCCTAATTATAAAAAAATCATATGGAAAAGACCATATATTAAACATTTTTCAAATTTAATAAAAGAAATTAAACTTAAAAAACTTGGATTTGAATCAAATCATATCTCTTATCAAGTTTTTCTTAAAATAAATAAAGAAATTCCAAAAGTAGAATTGATTCCTGTATTCAGATGGGTTGAAGAAATGCGAGTAGTTAAATCAAAAGAAGAAATCGATTTAATAAAAAGGGCAGCAAGTATATCAGATAAAGCATTTAGTATAATAATTAGTGAAATAGAATTTGGAATGAAAGAGAGAGATATTGCTAACAAGTTGGATTTTATTTTAAGAGATTTGGGAGCTGATAAGGAATCCTTTGATACAATTATTGCATCAGGAATTATGTCGTCTATGCCGCATGCTACTGCTAGTAATAAAGTTATAAATGATGATGATATGGTAAAAATGGATTTTGGGTCTGTTGTAGATGGTTATCACTCAGATATGACAAGAATGGTTGTTGTTGGAAAACCAACAAATAAACAAAAGAATATCTTTGATATTGTTTTAGAAGCTCAAATAAAAGCTTTGAATGCTGTGAGACCAGAGGTAAAATGTAAAGATTTAGATAAGATAGCAAGAGATATCATTACTGAAAAGGGTTATGGTGAATATTTTTTACACGGGTTAGGTCATGGTGTGGGTTTAGATATTCACGAATCACCAACCTTAACAAAGAATTCTGAGGAAATTTTAAAGGAGAGTATGATTATTACAATTGAACCTGGAATATATATCCCAGATTTTGGTGGAGTTAGGATTGAGGATCTGGTTTTAGTAACTGAAGATGGATATGAAATATTAAGCATAACTGAAAAAAGACTTTATGAAATCTAATTTATTAAAGGAGTTGATTTCATGATATCATCAACTGATTTTAAAACAGGTATGACTATAATTTTTAATGATGAGCCACATGAAATTTTATGGTTTCAACACTCAAAGATTGCTAGAAGAGAAGCATTAGTAAAGACAAAATTAAAAAAAATGTCATCTGGGGAAGTAGTAGAAAGAACATTTCGATCAAATGAAAAATTTGAATTAGCAATATTAAATAGAAAAAAAATGCAATATTTATATGAAGATGGTAATAATCTAATTTTAATGGATAATGAAACATATGAACAAAGAAGTATTGATAAAGAAAAAGTTGGAGAGAAAATAATATACCTTAAAGAAGGTTCGGATGTTAATATATTATTACACAATAGTGAATTAATAGCTGTGGATATTCCAAATTTTGTTAAATTGGAAGTAGTGAATACTACACCAGGTTTTAAAGGAAGCACAGTTTCATCTCAGTCTAAACCAGCTACTGTTGAAACTGGAGCAGTTATAATGGTACCCATGTTTATAAATAAAGGAGATATTATTAGAATTGATATAAGAAATGGGGAATACATAACAAGAATTAAGTGATATAAGAAAAGAATATTAAAAATACTATTAAAAGAGAAAGGTAAAATTATATATAGTAAAAGTCTTAAAAAAATTTATATTTAAATTTTTAATTAGCTATGAATTATTTATAACAAATGATTATTATAAGGGGGTATAGTGAATATAAGCAAGCAAATGGAAATAGGGGATGTTATTATTTCAAGTGATGTTCTTAAAACTATTGTTGGTATTGCTGTTTATAGTGTTGATGGTGTTGCTCCATTAGAAAAAGGTATTGTATCTTCAATTAAAGATAAGTTTGGTAAAAAAAGTATAGCAAAAGGGGTTAATGTTAAGGTTGAAAATAGTAAAGCTAAAGTTGATGTTAAAATTTCTGTAAAATATGGAGAAAATTTAATGGAAATTGCATCAAAAGTTCAAGAAGAGGTCAAAAAAGCGATAAATACTATGACAAATATAGAGGTTGAAGATGTTAATGTTACAGTAAGTGAAGTTAGTATAACTACTGTAAAATAAAAGTAATAAATACATTTATGAATAGTAATAAATATTTTTTTAATAGATAAAGATTAGAATAAGACTTTTATAGGAAAAGGTAATAAATGTTAAAGAGAAGAAAAGCTCGCGAGAAGGCTCTTTTTTATTTATATCAATCAGATTTGTTAAAAATGAATGTTGATGAATTAATTCAAAAGGATTTAAAGTATAAAAAAGAGATTGATCAGTTCACATTGAAATTGATTAATGGTGTTAAAAATAATCTTGATAGTTTAAATGAAATTATTAATAAATATTCAACAAATTGGCAGATAGACAGGATGTCAATTCTAGATAGGAATATGTTGAGAATAGCTCTTTATGAGTTGATATATGAGCAAGAAATACCTTTTAAAGTTACCATAAATGAAGCAATAGAAATTTCTAAAAAGTATGGGGGTGAAGAATCGGGTAAATTTATAAATGGTATTTTAGGAAAAGCTATAGAAAAAATAGATATTATAAAAGAAAAAGTATAGGAAGATATATGAGTTACCCCCAATCTCTTGTTGAGAAAGTAAATAAAACATTAAATTATTATATTTCAAATATAGAAGGAAAACCAAAGATATTATTTGATGCAATGAGATATTCTGTTTTAAGTAGTGGTAAAAGGTTTAGACCAATACTAGTCATTCTTGTTGCAAAAAGTTTTGGAGTACCTACAGATGAGGTAATGCCTATTGCTTGTGCTATTGAATTTATCCATACATTTTCCTTAATTCATGATGATCTTCCTGCAATAGATAATGATGATTTGAGAAGAGGGATACCGACATGCCATATAAAATTTGGGGAAGATATAGCCATTTTAACTGGTGATGCGTTATATTCTGAGGCTTTCAATTTGGTTTTAAAACAAAAGGAATATTCATCTTCTGAAATTGTTTTAAAATTAATAGGTGAATTATCCAAAGCTACTGGAACATCTGGTATGATAGCTGGTCAGACTATGGATGTAATATCAGGTGGAAAAAGAGTAGGAAAGAAAGCTTTAAATTTTATTCACAGTCATAAAACTGGAAAATTAATAGTAGCGTCAGTTAGATGTGGAGCAATAGTATCAAAGGCAAATAACAATCAATTAGAGAAATTTACTGAATATGGGAAGCATCTGGGTATTACTTTTCAAATAGTAGATGATATATTGGATGTAATTGGTGAGGAGAAATTTATTGGAAAAAGAACTGGAACTGATGAAGATTTAATGAAATTAACTTATCCCAGTTATTATGGCTTGGAGAAGTCAAAAGAAATAGCAATAAGAGAAATAGAACTTGCTAAAAATTCCATTAAGGATTTAAATTTACCTGTTGAAGAATTGCTTAATGTAGCTGATTTCATTTTAGAAAGAAAAACCTGAATTTATATAATATGAGAACGAAAAAAAGATTAGATATAATTTTATTTGAAAGAGGATTGGTTAGATCTAGACAAAAAGCTAAAGCCTTAATTCTTGAAGGTAAAGTTAAGGTTGATGATAAAAAGATAGAAAAGGCTGGAACTCTGATTGATGTAAATTCTAATATAAAGATTTCAAAAAAAGAGTATCAATATGTTTCAAGAGGTGGAAAAAAGCTTGAAACAGCCCTTGAAGAATTTAAAATTGATATCAAAGGAAAAAAAATTCTTGATGTGGGAGTATCAACTGGAGGATTTACTGACTGTTTATTAAGAAAAGGAGCTGAAAATGTAATTGCTGTAGATGTAGGATATGGTCAAATTGCTTTGAAATTGAGGAAAAATCCTAAAGTCATAGTTATGGAGAGAACAAATATAAGATATTTAGACTTAAAGGATTTACCTTTTTTAGTAGATATGGTAACAATTGATCTTTCTTTTATTTCTGTTAAAAAAGTTATGGAAAATATTTTAAGATTATCTAATGATAATGCTGAGTATTTAATATTAATTAAGCCTCAATTTGAGGTAGGGAAAGGTTTAGTTGGAAAAGGTGGAATTGTAAAAGACAAAAATTTACATAAAAATGTTATTTTAGATATAGTGAATTTTTTTAAAAATTTAGAATTAACCATTGAAGGAATAACATTTTCACCCATAAAAGGAGCAGGTGGTAATATAGAATTTTGGATTTATGCTATGAAAGGATTGACTAAAAAAGAAATAATTGAAACTTCATTTCTTAAAAATATTGATGATAAAATAGAATCAGTAGTAATTAATGCTCATAAGTCATTAAATAAATAATATCTTAGATTAGAATTATATTTAATATTAAATTTTATGAATATATTGAAATTTAATACAATTTAATTGGATTTTCTAATAAATAAAAAAAATTAAATCTTTAGTTTATTGTTATATTTTAAATATTAAACTATAGTAATAATATTCTTTATAATTGAAAGATTTAAATATTAATTTTATTCCCATAATTACAGGAAAAATTTATGAATTTTGGAATTATTACACATACAAAAAAAGAAGAGGCTCTAAAGCTTTGTGAAGATATTATAAACTGGATTGAGAAAAGGGATGGTAAAGTGATTATATCTGAAAATGAGCCATTTGCCAAAAAAAGACCTGATTTGTCTAAAAATATATCAGATTTTAAAGAGGAGTGTGACGTTATCCTAGCATTAGGGGGAGATGGGACTTTTTTAAAGGCTATTGATTATTGTTATGGGTCAGATATTCCGCTTATAGGAGTAAATTTGGGAAAACTTGGTTTCTTAACAGAACTTGATGTTGATAAAGTATATTGGGGATTGGAAAAAATATTTTCAAAGGATTTTAGAATTGAACAAAGAATGTTGCTTTCTTGCAAAATAGAAAATGAAAAAGTTCATGATATTATAGCATTAAATGATTGTGCTATTACAAAAACTGAATTTGGAAAAACTATCGAAATTTCAATTTATTTAAATGGTGATTTTTATAGTTCATACAAAGGAGATGGAGTAATATTTGCAACTCCAACTGGCTCTACTGCATATTCGTTATCTGCAGGGGGTCCATTAATCTCTCCAAGAATTAACGCAATCATTATGACACCAATTTGCACGCACTCATTATTTAATAGAAGTGTTATATTTTCACCAGATGATGAGATTATGATTGAAGTTAGCTCAGAAAGTGATAAAGCTGGATTGAGTGTTGATGGTAAATATGAAGTACTATTAAATCATAAAAATAAAGTATATATAAAAAAAGCTGAAAGGAAAATAAATATACTGACATTTGGAGACGTTCCTTTTTATAAATCATTTAAAGAAAGACTTTATTATATGAAATAAAATGACATATATGAAATAAAATGAATTTTTGTGATAAAAAATCTTGTTAAAATAAAGAATCAATTTTTATAGAGACACTTTTAAGGTGTCTCTACCTCTTTTTATAAGATATTATATATAATTATTAATTTGGGACATTACAAGAGATTTTTAAATTAAAATTGGATTAAATAAGCCTAGATTAAATATAATAATAAATAATAAATATCTAAAAATTTATAAGAATGGTTTTAACTATTTCCTGGTTTTTAGTTAATTAGGTTTCAATTTAATATAGTTCTATACAATATGATTTTAAATAATATAATTTTAATTAAGAATATGATCTTGAAACATGAGATGTGAGTTAATATGACAAAATATATCTTTATTACAGGTGGTGTAATGTCCTCTTTAGGAAAAGGCATTACAGCCGCATCTTTAGGGAAATTATTAAAATCTCGAGGATTAAAAGTCACAATTCAAAAGATTGATCCTTATATAAATGTTGATCCTGGAACTATGAATCCCTTTCAGCATGGTGAGGTATATGTTACTGATGATGGAGCCGAAACTGATCTTGATTTAGGACATTATGAAAGATTTTTAGATCAGAATTTAACACAAGATAATAACTTAACTTCTGGAAGAATTTATAGAGAGGTAATTTCCAAGGAAAGAAAAGGGGAATATCTTGGAGCCACAGTCCAGATGATTCCTCACATAACAGATGAGATAAAAGGGTGTATAAAATCATTAGCCGAAAAAGGTGATTTTGAAGTTGTAATTACAGAAGTCGGTGGTACTGTTGGCGATATTGAAAGTCTTCCATTTTTGGAAGCCATACGTCAATTAAAAAATGACATAGGAAAAGAGAATGTACTTTATATTCATGTTACATTTATCCCATATATAAAACAGATTGGAGAATTAAAAACTAAACCAACCCAACATAGTGTAAAGGAATTAAGAAGTATAGGAATTCAGCCTGATATCATTATTTGTAGGTCAGATAGAAGATTATCTAAAGAAGCATTACGCAAAATAGCTCTGTTTTGTGATGTAGGGATAGAAGCAATAATTAATAATGTAGATGTTGAAGAGATATATGAAGTGCCGCTTTATCTACAAGAAGAGGGTTTAGATGAAATTGTTATTAAAAAGCTCAATTTAGAATCCAAAGAATCAAATATGGAAAATTGGAAGAAAATGTTAGAAGAAGCAGCTGTCTCTAAAGAAACTCTAAAAATAGGTTTAGTTGGAAAATATACAAGATTATTTGATGCTTATTTAAGTGTTACTGAAGCATTAAAACATGCTGGATATGCAAATAGATGTAAGGTAAATACAACATTAATAAGTGCTGAAAAACTTTTGAATAAAGATGTTAGTGAGATTTTAAGTCATTATAGTGGAATATTAGTTCCCGGAGGATTCGGAATAAGAGGAATCGAAGGAAAAATAGATGCTATTAAGTATGTGAGGAAAAATAAAATTCCATTTTTGGGAATTTGTTTAGGAATGCAATGTGCTGTAATAGAATTTGCAAGAAATGTTGTTGGTTTAGCTAATGCAAATAGTTCAGAATTTAATCCAAAAACACCGCATCCAGTTATTGATTTACTTCCTGAACAAAAGTATATCAAGGAAAAAGGTGGTACTATGAGATTGGGAGTATATCCATGTAAATTAACACCTGATACCAAAGCATTTAGTGCCTATAAAAAAGAATTAATTTACGAAAGACATAGACACAGATATGAGTTTAATAATGAGTACTTAGATATTTTGATCAAAAGTGGATTAATAATAAGTGGTAAATCACCAGATGGTAAACTTGTAGAGATGATTGAACTTAAAGACCATCCCTGGTTTATAGCGGAGCAATTTCATCCTGAATTTAAATCCAGACCAAATAGAGCACACCCACTTTTTATAGAATTTATAAAAGCTTCACTGGAACATGAGAGAAGGAAATAACATGAAAATAAAGGAATCTAATTTTGAAGAAAAATTAATAAAATCTGAGGAAGTTTTTAAAGGAAAACTTCTTAAATTAACTGTAAATGAGGTAAAACTTCCTAATAAAAATATTACAGAAAGAGAGGTTGTTTCACATCCTGGAGCAGTAGCTATTGTTCCTATAACATCAAAAGACGAAGTTGTTATGGTTAGGCAATATAGATTTGCAATAAAAAGACATACTTTGGAGTTACCAGCAGGTACATTAAAAAAAGCTGAAAAACCCATTGGTTGTGCAAAAAGGGAGCTTGAGGAAGAAATTAAAATGAGAGCAAGAAAATGGGAAAAGTTAATAACAATATATCCTTCTCCTGGATATTGTAATGAGAAAATACATATTTTTTTAGCCAGGGAACTTGAAGATTTATCTAAAAAAGGTGATAAAGGGAAAAATGTTGGGGATGTTCAGGAGAATATCAAAAGTCTTGGAAAATCTCAAACAAAAGTGAAAAAATCTGAAAAAGATGAATTTATCAATAAAATAATAATTTCATTGAAGGAAGCTAAAGATAAAATCTTGAGTGGTGAGATAACAGATTCAAAAACAATTGTGGGTATAATGATAGTTTCTGAATAAATATTTAAAATAAATAAATTATTAAATATTTTGTAAAGATAGATGGAAAAAGAAAAACTATTTGAGAAGGTACTAAGGGATTTTATAAATTATATTTCTGTAGAAAAAGGTCTATCACAAAATTCAATAATTTCATATAAAAGAGATATCATAAAATATTTAGAATACCTTAAAAATATTGATATTAAATCTGTTGATGAAGTAAAAAGAGAAAATATCACAAATTATCTAAGTACAATTAGAAAAAGGGGATATTTATCTACTACAGTTGCCAGATATGTCTCTTCAATAAGATCTTTTCATAAGCTTTTGCTTAGAGAAGGGTATTGTACTCATAATCCAGCATCTCATATTAAAACCCCTTCTACTAAAAAAATTCTTCCAAAAACTTTGAACATTGATGAAGTAGATATTTTACTTGATTTCAAA
>JAGMBY010000090.1 GCA_023129485.1 Actinomycetes bacterium
GAAGAGCTCTACAATAAATTAAAAAAGAAAAAATCTTAAAACTACTAAATGGGGTGAAATAATGAGTGAACATTTTACTGGAAAAGGAAACATTAAGGGAAAAATAATTTTTGAAACAGGAAGTTTTGCCAAAGAGGAACTCGAAACCCTTCTTAACACCCTACCTGTAGACATTACATTTGTTGATGAAAATGATACAGTAAGATATTTTAGCCAAACAAAAGATAGAATTTTCCCAAGGGCTAAGGCAGTAATTGGTAGAAAAGTTCAACAGTGTCATCCTCAAAAGAGTCTACATGTTGTTAATCAAATATTAGAAGATTTTAAGAATAATAAAAGAGATGTTGCTGAGTTTTGGATTAATCTAAATAATAGACTGATTTATATTCGTTATTTTCCAGTTAGAAATAAAAATGGAGAATACCTAGGTTGTTTAGAAGTTACTCAAGACCTAACAGACATTAAAAAGATTGAGGGAGAAAGGAGATTATTGTGAGGTTTAAATGAATGAAAAAACTTTACATAAAATTAGCTATGGATTATATATTGTCAGTTCAAAAAAGGGTGACAAATTCAATGGGCAAATAGCAAACACTGTATTTCAGACTACTGCAGAACCACCAATGGTGGCAGTTTGTATAAACAAAAAGAATTTAACATATGAATTTATCCAAAAAAGCAAAGTTTTCACTATTTCAATTTTGTCAAAAGAAACTCCTATGAAATTTATAGGACTATTTGGATTTAGAAGTGGCAGAGATTTGGATAAATTCAGAGATGTTAATTATAAGAGTGGTGCTGCTGGTGTTCCAATAGTTTTAGATAATACTATAGGATACTTAGAATGTGAGGTTATAAGTAGTATGGATGCAAAGTCACATACCTTGTTCTTAGCGAAAGTATTGGATGCGGAAATAATTAAGGATGGGGAACCAATGACATATGCATATTACCACGAAGTAAAAGGAGGTATCTCACCAAAAACAGCACCAACATATATTAAGAAAGAAAAAATTAAAGAAAAACCAAAAAGGGAGGTAAAAATGGCGAAATATGAATGCACAGTTTGTGGGTATATTTATGACCCAGAAAAAGGGGATCCAGATTCTGGTATAAAACCTGGAACACCTTTTGAAGAATTACCAGAAGACTGGGTTTGTCCAGAATGTGGTGTAGGTAAAGATGAGTTTGAAAAGGTTGAATAAAATGAATATACCAAGACAAATAAAGTCAAATATATACTCAGTTGGAGCAATTGATTGGGATAGAAGATTATTTGATGAACTTATACCTCTTCCAGATGGAACAAGTTATAACTCTTACTTGATAAAGGGAACTGAAAAAACAGCACTTATTGACACTGTGGATCCAACAAAGCAGCATGAACTTATAGAAAATCTAAAGGAATTAAGAATTGATAAAATTGATTATATAGTTACAAATCACGCTGAACAGGATCATTCTGGAGCTTTACCAAAAATATTGAGTATTTATAAGAATGCCAGAGTTGTAACAAATAAGAAATGTAAAGATATGCTGATAAATTTACTCTTGATTCCTGAGAATAAATTCATAACTGTAAATGATAGAGAGACTATTTCACTAGGAGATAAAACACTTGAGTTTATTTATGCTCCATGGGTTCACTGGCCAGAGACAATGTTGACATATCTAAAAGAGGATAAAATCCTATTTTCTTGTGATCTTTTTGGATCTCATTTTGCAACAAGTGATTTGTTCGTAACTGATGAAGCAAAATTGTATGAAGCAGCAAAGAGATATTATGCAGAAATTATGATGCCATTTAGGAAAACTATTAAGAAAAATTTAGAGAAGATAAAGGATTTAGATATAGAAATTATTGCTACAAGCCATGGATCTATATATGATAAGCCAGAATTTATTCTCGATGCTTATGAAGATTGGATTTCAGATGAAGTTAAAAATGAGGTGATTATACCTTATGTCTCAATGCATGGAAGCACAAAAAAAATGGTGGTTTTTCTTGTAAATGCTTTAGTTGAAAAGGGAATAACTGTTAAACCATTCAATTTAACTGTAACAGATATAGGCGAATTAGCAATTTCATTAGTTGATGCTGCAACTATTGTTATAGCTTCTCCAACTGTTCTTGTTGGTCCACATCCCTCAGTTATTTATGCAACTTATCTCGCAAATGCATTGAGACCAAAAACCAAATTTGTCTCTATTATAGGGTCATATGGATGGGGTGGTAAGATGGTAAAACAGCTTTCAGATATGATTTCCAATTTAAAAGTTGAAATAATTGAACCCGTTGTAATTAAGGGATTTCCCAAAGAGGATGATTTTAGAGCACTGGGTAGACTAGCAGATGAAATTTTAAAAAAACATAAAGAAAATAACATTATTTAAAGGAGGCTTGAAATGGGAGAATTTAAGGATTTATTTCAAAGTGCTGATTGGAAAACTGAAAAGCATATTCCTGTGATTGAGGCGCCTGATAAGGTAAAAAAGGGTGAATTTTTCAAAGTTACTGTAACAGTTGGCAAAGAAATTGCTCATCCAAATACAACTGAGCACCATATCCGATGGATTGATATTTATTTTAACCCAGAGGAGGAAAAGTTCCCTTATCAAATCGGTAGATTTAATTTTATGGTGCATGGCGAATCTGTTAATGGACCTAACTCAAGTACAATCTATACTCATCCTGAAGTAACATTGAGTTTTAAGACAGAAAAGCCAGGAGCAATTTATGCATCTAGTTATTGCAATATCCATGGTCTCTGGCAGAATTCTAAAAAAATTGAATTAGAGTGACAGTTAAGGATATTGAGTTTAGAATAAAAATTAAATATATAAAATTATGGAAAAAATGAAAGAATTATCTGTTCTTATTGGTGGAAAAGCTGGAGATGGTATAAATTAATCAGAATTGTTTCAGAAAAGATAATCGGAAATTTCAAAAATAAGAAATAACAAAAGTATAAAGGAGGGAGAAATATGAATAATATTAAGGAAGAATTAACAAAAATGCTTAATAAAGCACTTAAATTAGAACATGCTGCAAGAATTCAATATCTTACTCATGCAGAGCTAGTAAAAGGTGCTGGTGCTGAGAAAATAATTGAGAGGTTGAAAGAAATTGCTTCAGATGAACAAGAACATGAAGAGATATTCCGAGAACTCATAGGAGACTATTTAGGTGGTAAACCTACAATGGGTTTGGCAGAAACATTTGAAGCTAAAGACACCAAGGAAATTCTTGAAGTAAATTTAAAGGGTGAAAAAGAAGCAGTTGATTTTTACAAGAGAATATACAAAAAAGTAGTTGAAAATAAGGAACATCTACAATATGAGTACGAGACATTAGAACATGGTATTCGACATGTCATAATGGATGAACAGGAACACATTGTTGAACTGTCCCTATTGCTTGGATTATAAAAGTACTAGTTGATTATATATAAGATAAATAGATAATAAATCTTCATAAAAATAGGTATAGTTGAAAAAGTTAAGGTATTGAAATATCCAAAATTTTTAGAATAATCATTTGAATTAGGTAAAAGAATAACCTCTATTTAAAAAATATTAAAATACTTTAGGATATGATTGTTAAAAGAATAAAATGTAAAAATATAAAAAATTACTTAAATTACTTTCAAACATTGCCATAATTTTATATACTATTGCATTTAATAAATAAAGGGAGTAATTATGAAAATAGATAGAACTATTGGTTCATTTTCTTTTATATTTCATAGCCATTTACCCTATGTAAGGAAAGCAGGAGTCTGGCCTTTTGGAGAGGAATGGGTTCATGAGGCATTAAGTGAAACCTATATACCTCTTCTTAACGTCTTTTATGATCTGATAGCCGAGGGTATAAAACCTAAGGCTACAATTGGAATTACACCAGTACTGGCTGAACAACTAAATGACCCTTATCTTTCTGAAAGATTTCAAAAATATATGGAGATTAGAATAGAGCAATGTGAGAAGGATATCAAAAGAAATGCATCAAATCCAAAATTAAGAGATTTAGCCATTTTTTACAAGGGTTTCTTTAATGAAATCATTTCTTCATATATAGATAGATATAACTATGATGTAATTGGAGCTTTTAGGAAGCTTCAAGACGAAGGGTTCATTGAAATAATAACTTGTGCTGCTACTCATGGTTATTTACCACTACTTGGCAGAGATAGTGCAATTAATGCTCAGATAAAAGTTGGAGTTGAAAGCTATAAACGCCTCTTTGGAAAAGAACCAAGAGGAATCTGGCTTCCTGAGTGTGCATATAGACACGGCTATGAATGGATCCCACCTGTTGAAGATGAATATGCACAGA
>JAGMBY010000091.1 GCA_023129485.1 Actinomycetes bacterium
ATGAAATTTAAGAAAGATAAAAAGTATACATTTGAAAATTTGTTAGATATAATAGCACATTTAAGAGGTCCAAACGGTTGCATATGGGACAAAGAACAGACTTCAAAGTCTATAAAGAAAAATTTGATTGAAGAGGCATATGAAGTTGTTGATGCTATTGATAGAGATGATAGTGAGGGGCTCAAGGAAGAACTCGGTGACCTATTATTGTTAATTGTTTTTCATGCTCAAATAGCAAACGAGGAGGGAAAATTTGATATTTATGGAATAATAGATTCTATAGCCAATAAACTAATAAGAAGACACCCGCATATATTTGGTGATGTTAATGTTAAGACATCTGAAGAGATTTTAAGAAATTGGGAAAAAATAAAGGAACAAGAGAAAAAGTCAAAGAAGGAAAAAATTGTTAAAATCTCTAAAACTCATTCAACATTACCTGCACTGCAATATGCTCATCGACTACAAGAGAGAGCAGCAAGGGTATGTTTTGATTGGGATAAAAAAGAGGATTTGATACCAAAACTTAAAGAAGAAATCTCAGAATTAGAAATAAGTTTAAAAGGAGATTCTAAAAATTTCCCTGATGAGATAGGAGATTTGTTATTTACAATTATAAATATTGCGAGAAGATATGGGATTGATTCAGAGGATGTTTTAAGAATGTCTTCAAATAAATTTAAAGATAGATTTGATATTATGAAAAAATTAGCAAAAGATCAGGAAAAAACACTTGAAAAATTATCATTAGATGAGAAGGAAGTTCTCTGGCAGAAAGCAAAAAAGATACTAAACTCTAAATAAGGAGAGAATTTATGAGAAAAACAAAAATAATGTGTACTATAGGTCCAGCAACAAGTAATGAAGAAATGATAGATACGATGATTGATGAAGGAGTTGATATATTCAGATTAAACTTTGCTCATCTCAATCAAGATGAGGTGGAAAAGAATGTAAAAATGATAAGAAAAATCTCAGATAAGAAAGGCGTAGATGTTGCAATATGTGTAGATCTTCAAGGTCCAAAAATAAGATGTGGTAAGGTAAAAGGAGATAATATTCAAATTAAAGGGGGTGAAAAATATTTCCTGACTACAGAGCCATATTTGGGTGATGAAAATAAATTACAGATTTTATATAAAGGATTTGTAAAAGATATGGAACCAGGAGTAAAAGTTCTATTAGATGATGGAAAAATTGAGCTTGAGGTTGTAAGGAAAGAACCAGATAAAGTTGAATGTAAAATAATAAATGGTGGAATTATCAGATCAAATAAGGGAGTTAACCTTCCAGAGACCACATTGAGTCTCGATTCATTCATCCCGAAAGATCATAGTGATTTAATTTTTAGTCTTAATCATGATATAGATTGGGTTAGTATATCATTTGTTCGGTCAGCAAAAGATATTGAGAAGGTCAGAGAGGTTATAGAAGACTATGGTTCGAACATCAGATTAATAGCAAAAATAGAAAAACATGAAGCAATTAAAAATATTGATTCAATAATAGGAACATCTCATGGAGTAATGGTCGCGAGAGGTGACTTGGGAGCTGAAATACCAATTGAAGATGTACCTAAATATCAAAAGATGATAATAAATCGCTGTAACCTGCAGGGAAAACCCGTAATTATTGCAACCCAGATGTTAGAATCGATGGTTAAAAACCCAAGACCAACAAGAGCTGAAGCCAATGATGTTGCAAACGCTGTTTATGATGGAACAAGTGCAGTTATGTTATCTGCTGAAACTGCAATAGGTAAATATCCAGCTGAGAGTGTAAGAATTATGTCAAGGATAATTAACAGTACTGAATCAATAATTGATTATAAAGCTAAAATGATGGAAAAATTGAAGATTGGTTATAAGAGTGTGACTGATTCCATAGCACTTGCTTCTTGTGAAATAGCAAAGAATCTTGATGCGGCTGCTATTATAACTTCAACCCAATCAGGTCATACTGCTCGTGAGATATCAAAAAATCACCCTTCAACTCCAATTGTAGCTGTAAGCCCTATTCAAAGAGTAGTAAATCAATTGAAATTATCATGGGGAGTTTATCCTATTTTATCAAAGCGCTCAAAGAGTATAGATATGATGATAGATAATGCAGTAAAACTTGCGTTAGAAAACAAATTTATTAGTAAAGGTGATATTGTAGTAATAACCGCTGGAGTATTAGTTGATAGACCAGGAACTACAAACATGTTGAAAGTTCATATTGTATAAAATTTACTATTAATAATACTATTTAATATTACTAATAATATTATTGTTATTTATATAATTATCTATCTTTATATGCTTATCTATATATTTATTTGTAAATTTATTATTCGTATCTATTCTAAGTTTCAAACACGATTAATAATAAACTCTAAAAATTATTTGTATATATTTTGAAATAAAAAAGAGGAAACAATCATTTTTGATTTAATATAAATTTATAAAAACTAAAAATATTCAATTAATCATAAAAATTCTTTTAGGATTCTCAGTTAATTGAATTTCTTGATTTTTAGCAAGTAAAAGTTAGGAAATATATTTTAATTAAAATTGAGTTAGTAAGAGTTTTTATATAGCTTATAAATTGGAGAAGATTTGGTTAGAGAATATAAAAATGAGTATCAAGAGAGAATTTCAAAAAGGATTAGGGAGAAGGAAAGAGGTAGAATAAGAAGATTAATTACTCCTACAACGATACTTTTAATATTTTTTATTTTCATCTTTTTTTCTATTAACACACCAAATTTTAACAAAATTCTAGACCAAAGAAGAGAAATAAAAGCATTTCAAAATGTGTTGGAACAAGTAAAAAGAGCGAATCAAGAACTTAAGAAGAAGGTAGAGATAATAAGTTCAGATGAGTATATTGAAGAAGAAGCAAGAAGAAAGTTCGGTCTTGTTAAAGAAAATCAAACTGCATACATAGTTGTGGATGAAGCTGATGAGATTGAAGAATTAGAAATTGAGCAGGAGAAATATGGTATAAGTTATCAATTTTGGGAAAATTTTGCAAAAAGTTATTGGTCTTTAAGAAAATAATTGATAAATACAAAATTTCAAATTTTAAAATTCACCAGATGATTGGTCTTGGAGGTACAATCTCAGAGATAGCTTCGATTAAATTGGGTCTTAAAAAATATTTTACTTAGATTGTAAAACTTTTGTAATTATTATTCTGAATCATTGATTTTGAGAATAAGTTTTGGTAATATTGAACACTTAATAATATTTTTCTAAATTTATTTAATTTAAAATATTACAAATTTCTATATATTTTTTATATAATGTAGTATAATACTCCTTAATAAAAAATACTTTTTAAAAAAACTTATATGAAATATATATTTTAGTACTAAGGGAGGTGATGGGAAAAATAAAATAAGTCTTCTGTAAAAATTTTTAATTACAGTTCTCTTGTGTTTAATAATGATCTCTATTATGAAGTTTGAATTGCTATCTTGCATTTACTTCCAAAGGAAACATTAATAGACAGAGAGATAAGTAAAAGGAGGTTACTTTGCAAGGTAGTAAAATGTACGTTGGAAATCTTGATTATTCCGTAACTGATAAGGACCTAAAAGAATTGTTTTCAAAGCATGGTGAAGTTAAAGAAGTCAACATAATTGAGGGCAAGGGCTTTGGATTTGTGGAAATGTCTACCCAAGCAGAAGCTGAGAAAGCAAAAGAAGGATTAGACGGTACTGAGTTTAAAGGACGAACCTTAAAAGTTGATGAAGCTCGACCACGTAGAAGTAGACAAGATAGAAATTATCGAAGGTATTAGAATAATTGAGAGGATAATTCGGATTTAATAGGTAACTCTGTCAGAGATTGATTGTCATTAAATTTATTTCCTCTTAATGAGGAACATAGACTTGGCTAATCTTAGATAGTAATGTATTAGTTACCTTATATAAAATCAAATAATTGGTGAAGGTGGTATCCACCTTCACCAATTTATTTTGTATCCATATTTCATCCTATAAATCATAGATATCAGAGTACTTTTTCTTAATATAAGTTAAGAATGGCTCTGTTTGTATTGGTTCTCCAGTTACTCTTTTTACCAGTTCACCTGGGGTATATTTAGCTCCTTCCTTATGAATCTTTTCCCTCATCCAATTCAATAATGGTTCAAAATTACCTTCTTTTATCTCGTCTGGGATTGCAGGTATATCTTTTACAGCATGGTTGTAAAACAACACAGACAGCATGTTTCCCAAAGAATATGTGGGGAAATACCCAATCATGCCATGTGACCAGTGAATATCTTGTAATATCCCTTTAGCATCATTTTCAGGAAAAATTCCTAGATACTCCTTCATCTTTGAATTCCATAATTCAGGCAAATCTCTAACCTTAATCTTATGTTCTAACATCAGGTTTTCTATTTCAAAACGTAAAAATATATGTAAATTATAGGTAATTTCATCAGCTTCAATTCTAATAAGTGACGGTTCAACCTTATTTATAGCTTTATAAAAAGTATTAACATCTACTTCTTCTAATTGAGTTGGAAAAAATTTTTTTAGGTGAGGTAGCCAAAAAATCCAGAAATTTTTATTACGACCAATGATATTCTCCCATAAACGAGATTGTGATTCATGTACCCCAAGTGATGCTCCATTTCTTAAAATAGTCCGATTAAATTTTTTGTCAAGTCCCTGAGCATACATAGCATGCCCAGCTTCATGGATTGAACTAAATAGAGCTGATTTAAACTGGTCTTTGTAAATATGAGTAGTAATTCTAACATCATCTGTAGAGAACCCTGTAGTAAAGGGATGTGCTGAACAGTCCTGTCGACCACGTTTAAAATCAAATCCAAGATTTTTAATAACTTCTATTCCAAAGTTCCATTGTTTATCTTCATCAAATTCCTGGTCAAAGATAGAATCATCAATAATATCTAATTTATTAGAGATTGCTTTTACTATAGGAATCAAGCCAGTTTTAAGCTCATTAAATAACTTTTCTACTTGAGAAGTCTTCATCTCTGGTTCAAATTCATAAAGCAAAGCATCATATATTCTATCTTCATAACCTAATGCTTCAGCTTTTTGAATTGTTAAATCTAAAATCTTTTCTAAGTGTGGTTGAAAGATGGAAAAATCGGATGTTTCACGAGCTTTTCTCCAGACTATATCTCCTAAGGATGTAGCTTTAGTAAGCTCAACTACCAATTTTGTAGGAATTTTTATTAACCTATTATATTTTCGTCTGGTTACTCGAACCAAACTAACTTCTAATGAGTCATAATCCTTATCACTAATTTCAGCTTTTGCATCATCTAATAGTTGACCTGTTTTATCTGAGACAAATAGCTCATGAGCATGTTTAATTAAAGTAGCCATTTGCATTGCACGGCTCTCCACTCCAGCTATTGGCATATAAGTCTGTTGATCCCAACTTAAGACAGATGCAACAGTATATAAATCATGTATCTCAGCAAGATAATCTTTTAATTCCTCAAATTTTGAATTCATTTTTAATTACTCCCTTCTGCATAATTAATTTCTACGACCCCTGTATTGAAAGACTTCTCTTTGAGCATCTCTACCTCCTAAAACTTATTATAATAAATTTAATATAAATATATTCTATACTAAATATTTTTGCTATAAAAGAAAGGATTCATATATTATACAAAATATAAATTATATAAAATTATATCTAAGTTTAAGATATTCATATTTTATTAAAACAAATTTTTAAAAAATTTAATAAATGTTGATAGTTATTCTTGTTTATGTATTGACTAAAATATAATACTATTGATATATTTATATAGCAGATTGCCGGAGTGGCGGAATTGGTAGACGCAACGGACTTAAAATCCGTCGGATTATATCCGTGTCAGTTCGAGTCTGACCTTCGGCACCATATTTTTAGTTTGTCTTAACTTATATGAAAGGGTATTTTTGAATCAGATATTTTTTAAAAGCTCTAGTTAAATAAATAACTAGAGTTTTATTATTTATTAAATAAATTCGTTATAGGTATATTTAAAAATAGATAAAGGATATTAAGCAATAATTATGGAGAAAATTTACAAATAAATTTAAAAATTTGAATAGAAGCTTTGGGTATACTTTCTTGACTGAAAATGTCTGCGAAAGTATACCACAAAGCTAATGGAAAATAATATTAAAGGTATTTGATTTAAAAACAATTTTTAACTTAGGTTAGGAGAGTTGGATGAAAGGTAAAATGAAGGCAATAATAAAGAAGGAGAATAAACCGGGAGCAGTGCTTGATGTTGTGGATATACCTAAAATTAGTCCAGATGAAGTGTTAGTAAATGTAAAAGTGGCATCAATTTGTGGTACTGATGTTCATATTTTTGGATGGAATGAGTGGGCACAAAGTAGAATAAGAACTCCACTTATTATAGGTCATGAATTTGCAGGAGAGGTTGTTGAAATTGGAAGTAATGTTAAATCTTTAAAGGTTGGTGATTTTGTATCTGCTGAAACACACATTCCTTGTAATCAATGTTTTCAGTGTAAAACAGGAAAACAGCATATATGTAAAAATGTCTCAATTTTAGGAGTTGACATAAATGGAGTTTTTGCAGATTATGTAGCTCTTCCTGAGATATGTGCATGGAAAAATTCTGAGAAAATACCATTGGAATTTGCATCAGTTCAGGAACCTCTGGGTAACGCTGTTTATGCAACTTTGGAAGGTGGGGGGGTCGCTGGGAAAAAAGTAGCAATTTTTGGTTGTGGACCAACTGGTCTATTCGCAATAGGAGTTGCAAAGGTTGCAGGTTCATCAGATATAATATCTATAGGAAAGCATAAATTCAGGATGGAAATTGCAAAAAAAATGGGAGCTGATCATATATTAAAATATCCTGAAGATGATATATCAAAAAAGATAGAAGAAATTACTGATGGAGAAGGAGTTGATGTAGTTCTAGAAATGACAGGTAGTCAGGATGCAATAAATTATGGACTTTCAGTTTTAAAGAAGGGGGGGAGATTTACAGCTTTTGGAATACCTTCAGGAAAAGTTGAGATTGACATAGCAAATGGAATTATTTTCAAGGGAGCTGTTGTTGTTGGAATATCTGGGAGGAAGATGTTTGATACGTGGTATAGAGTTGCAAATCTATTAGAGTCTAAAAGGATAGATATATCCCCTATTATCACACATAAATTTCCTTTAGATGAGTATGAAAAGGGATTTAATTTAATGATGTCTAAAGAGAGAAAAGCAGCAAAAATATTGCTGTTCCCATAGGATTTTTAATTTATGATTATAATGTGATGTTTAGTTGGGATAAAATAATATTTTAATTTAATCAAAATTTAAATTTCAATATGCAAGGGAGGTGCTATAAGTGACAAATCATATGAAATTTTTAGATGAAGTATTGGACGATTTGAGAGAGAAGAAAATATTTCGTGAGCTTACAGTTATAGAGAGTTGTCAAGGTCCAAGAGTGAAAATAAGAGGAAAGGAAGTAATAAATTTATCATCAAACAATTATCTCGGGCTTAATACCCATCCTAAATTAAAGGAAGCTGCTCTAAAAGCCATAGAGAAATATGGAGTAGGTTCTGGAGCTGTCAGGACCATTGCTGGTACATTAGATATCCATAAAAAAGTCGAAGAAAGAATTGCAGAATTTAAGAAGACCGAATCAGCAATATTATTTCAATCTGGGGAAATAGCTAATCAGGGAACAATTCCAGCAATAATGGGTAGAGATGACGTGATTTTTTCAGACGAACTAAATCATGCCAGTATTATAGATGGTTGCAGGTTAAGTAGAGCGGAAATCAAAGTTTATACTCATTGTGATATGGATTCTCTTGAGAAATTACTTAAAGAGTATAAGGGAACTGGAAAGAAGCTTATTATATCTGATGGTGTTTTCAGTATGGATGGTGATATATGTCCTCTTCCAAGTATTGCTGAGCTAGGTGAGAAATATGGAGCAATAACTATGGTTGATGATGCTCATGCAAGTGGAGTATTAGGTAGAAATGGTAGAGGGACAGTTGATCATTTCGATTTACATGGAAGAATTGACATACAGATGGGAACTCTTTCTAAAGCAGTTGGTTGTATGGGAGGATATATAGCAGGATCTAAAGCATTAAGAGATTATCTCATCCATTTTTCAAGACCATTTCTATTTAGTACATCACATCCACCAAGTGTTCCAGCTTCAATCTTAGCTGCAATTGATGTATTAGAGAATGAGCCTGAGATAATAGATAGGCTCTGGGCAAATGCAGAATTTTTCAAAAAAGGACTAAAAGATTTAGGATTTGATACAGGTATAAGTCAAACACCTATTACTCCAGTTATTGTTGGAGAAGCTTCATTAGCTATGAAAATGAGTGATATGCTTTTAGAGGATGGAGTATTTGGACAGGGAATAGGTTTTCCCACAGTTCCAAGAGGAAAAGCAAGGATAAGGACAATAGTAACAGCTGCTCATACAAATGAAGATTTTTCTATTGCATTAGAGAAATTTGAAAAAGTAGGGAAAGAATTAGATATAATTCAAAAATAGATTTAAAAATGAGTAAAGTTGCAATTGTAAAATGTGAAAATTATCAAGAAGATAGAGTCAAAAGAGCAGTTAGGAAATGCATTAATTTATTAGGTGGAATTTCTAATTTCATAAATAAAAATGAAAAAGTATTTATAAAACCCAACCTTTTAAGAGCAAGCTTACCTGAAAATTTAATAATAGCACATCCAACTTTAGTTAAATCGGTTGCAAAACTCGTTTTAAATTTAGGTGCTGAAGTTGTTATTGGTGATAGCCCTGGTGGAAGTTTTAACAAGACCTCACTTTCTAAAATCTATGAACTTTCTGGGTTAAAGGATATTTCAGAAGAAATAGGTGCTATGTTAAATTGGGATACAAATTATTCAGTTATATCTAATCCAGAGGGTATGCTGGTTAAATCTTTTGAAATAATAGATGCGGTTTCCAAGACAGACAAGCTCATCTCAATTTCTAAGTTAAAGACTCACGGTTTTACCTATATAACTGGAGCTGTTAAAAACCTATTTGGATTAGTTCCAGGTCTTAAGAAAATTGGATTTCATACTAAATTTCCAAATGTAGACCATTTCTCAGAAATGCTTCTCGACCTTTATAGTTTAACGAGGCCAGCACTTAATATAATGGATGCAGTAATTGCAATGGAGGGAAAAGGACCATCAGCTGGTGATGCTAAAGAAGTAGGATTAATTCTTGCAAGTGATGATGCAATAAGCTTGGATTTTGTTGCAACCCATGTTATTGGGATAAATCCATTTAAAGTACCAACTTTAAAAACAGCTATTGGGAGAAATATAATAAGTGGAAAAATTGATGATATAGAAATCTTGGGAGAAGAGATAGATTCAGTTAGAGTTTTGGATTTTAAGCCCTCACCAACAGAAAGAATAGATTATTGGTTTTATCCTCCGATTATTCGTAAATGGGCTGTAAGGAATTTAAATTTAATTCCTGTTATTAAATCAGATTGCATTGGTTGTGGTGTTTGTATAAAAAATTGCCCAGCAGATGCAATAAAAATAATATTGATAGGTAAGGAAGCAAAGAAAAAAGCAAATATTGACTTGAAAAAATGTATTAGATGCTACTGTTGCCACGAATTGTGTCCAGAAAAAGCAGTTGAATTAAGAAAACCTCTCCTTTTAAAAATGCTCTCATAAAAATGATAATCATATCCTTCCTTAATTTAACAGTAATTATTAATTTATATACATTATTTTAAAAAATAGAGAATTAATAATTTGTTAGAGGGATAAAAGATTTAGAAATTAAAATTGATAGGTTAGATTGAAAAAAAATTAGAGCTAAGTTATATTATATTTAGAAATTAATATTAAATTTAAAATAATTTTAAATTTATTTTTTAAATAATTAGATAAAAATTAAATTTTCTTATTTTTCATTTTTGTTTTTTGAATCTTAATTTATAAAATAATATTTTTGAATAATGAAATAGGAGATATATTACATGGTTGATGATACTGAAAAAATGGTTGAAAGAATGAGGAAGATGACAATAGAGATAGAAAATCTTTTTTATAGCCTTATTGGACCCAGACACCCAGTTAGATTAATTTCTGGGAATAAATGGCAACCATATACTGATATTTATGAATTAGATGATAAGGTTGTAATAAAAATAGAGTTAGCTGGTGTTAGAAAGGATGATATTTCTATTACTGGTGAGCACAATTATTTAATTGTGAGTGGTATAAGAAAGGAGAAACCCCCTGAAAGTTTTAAAAATTATAACCAAGTTGAGATAAATTATGGTGAATTTGACCGAACTTTAATTCTTCCAGAAGGTGCAAAGATGGACAAGGTTACAGCTGAATATAAAGATGGTTTTTTAATAATCACCGTTCCTAAAACAAGGAAGGCAAAGAAAATAAAAATTGAGGAAGAATAAAATTAAATTTAAAACTTTCTATAAAGAAATGAGATAAGAAATTATAAAAATGTATATTTACACTTTCCATATTAAATTAAGGGAGAAATTTTGGTTATTTCAAAAATTAAAAATAGAATAAAAGTATCTGAGAAACCCCAAATATCAGATAGAGGAATTCCCGAGCAGCTGGATATCATACCATTAGCTGATCAAGTTATGTATCCTTATACAATTATTCCATTGCTTGAAGTTAAAGATGAAAGGTCAATAGCTGCTGTAAGACATGCTATGGAACATGATAAAATTGTTGGTCTGGTAACTATGAAATATGTAAAAGGAAAGGAAAAGGAAATAAAAATAGAGAAAGCAACACCGAAAGACTTTTATAACATTGGTACTGTCGCAGTAATACAAAAGATGTTGAAAATACCTGATGGCAGTCTAAATTTATTAGTGCAAGGATTATCCAAAATAAGAATATTGGAATATACATTACTAAAACCCAGGATTCTGGCAAGGGTAAAAATTATTCCTGAATTTGAAGATAGAACTAAGAAAATTGAAGAACTGATGAAGATTGCTATTAGACAACTTGAAAAATATATAGCTATTGCGCCATTTGTTCCAAAGGAAATAATTACTATAGCAATAAATATAGAAAGACCAAATAAACTTGCTTA
>JAGMBY010000092.1 GCA_023129485.1 Actinomycetes bacterium
TTAATATAAAGAAAGGATGAAAATGAAAAAAAAGTATGTATACTTTGTAGATGAGGGTGGAAAGGAGATGCGCTCATTACTTGGTGGTAAGGGTGCAAATATATGTGAGATGACTAAAATAGGTTTTCCTGTACCTCAAGCTTTTATAATTACAACTGAAGCATGCATCAAATACAATGAACTTGGAAATAATTTTCCAGAGGGATTAAAAGAGGAGATAGAAGAATATTTAAAAAAGCTGGAAGATGTTACTGGAAAGAAATTAGGAGACCCAAAAAATCCTTTGCTTATATCAGTAAGGTCAGGAGCTCCAGTGTCTATGCCAGGTATGATGGATACAATTTTAAATTTGGGATTAAATGATGAGTCAGTTAAAGGATTAGCAAATGTAACAAAAAATGAAAGATTCGTATATGATTCATATAGAAGATTTATCTCCATGTTTGGTGAAATTGTTATGGGAATAGATGGTCTTATATTTGAAAAAACATTAGGCAGGATAAAAAAGGAAAAGGGATATAAATATGATACTGAATTAACAGCTGATGACCTGAAAGAATTAATAAGAAAATATAGAGAAATAATTATAAGTAAAAAGGGTAAAGAGTTTCCTCAGGAACCATTAAAACAATTAGAAATGTCTGTAAAAGCTGTTTTTAATTCATTTTTCACCCCAAGGGCAGTTGTTTATCGTAAAGCAAATGATATTTCTGAAGATATAGGAACTGCTGTTAATGTACAAACTATGGTTTTTGGTAACCTGGGTTGGGAGTCTGGGACAGGTGTTGCTTTTACAAGAGATCCCGCTACTGGTGAAAAAGTATACTATGGTGAATATCTTTTAAATGCCCAGGGAGAGGATGTAGTAGCAGGAATTAGAACTCCCAAACAACTAGTTGAATTAAAAGAGGATCTACCAGAAATATATGAAGAGTTAACAAAACTCATGGACAAACTTGAAGAACATTATACTGATATGCAGGATCTTGAATTCACTATTGAACCGGGAAAACTTTATATGCTTCAAACAAGAACTGGAAAAAGAACTGCAGCAGCAGCGCTTAAAATAGCAGTAGAAATGCACAGAGAAGGTCTTATTACAAAAGAGGAAGCAGTAAGAAGAATATCACCATATCAATTAGATCAGCTTTTACATCCAAGAATAGATCCAACAGCAGAATTAAATATTTTAACAAAAGGTCTTAATGCATCTCCTGGAGCCGCAATTGGTAAAGTAGTTTTTGATGCCGATAGAGCAGAGGAGCTGGGAAAAGAGGGTGAGAAAGTTATATTAGTAAGGTGGGAAACTACACCTGATGATATTCATGGAGTTATAGAATCACAAGGAATTTTAACAAGTCATGGAGGAATGACAAGTCATGCAGCCGTAGTAGCAAGAGGAATGGGAAAACCTTGTGTTTGTGGAGCTGAAGAAATTCACATAGATTATGATAAAAACAAGTTCGATGTTGGAGATATTACAGTAAGAGAAGATGACATTATAACTATAGATGGAACTAAGGGAAATGTCATAATTGGTGAAGTTCCTCTAATTGAACCAGAGATTAATGTTGATTTCTTAACATTACTTAAATGGTGTGATGGGATAAGAAGATTAGGAGTTTGGGCAAATGCTGACACACCAGAAGATGCTAAAAAAGCAAGAGAATATGGTGCAGAAGGAATAGGACTGTGTAGAACAGAGCATATGTTTATGGGCGAAGATCGACTTCAACATGTACAAAAAATGATATTAGGGAAGACAGAAGAAGAAAGAATTGAACCACTTGAAAAGTTATTGAGAATGCAGAAAGAAGATTTTGTAGGAATCTTTAAAGCAATGACAGGTCTTCCAGTAATAATTAGATTGCTTGACCCGCCTCTTCATGAATTCTTACCTGACTATGTTGAAACATTACTTGAACTTCAAAAAATAAGAAAAGAGAAAAAATCTGTAAGTGAGATTAAAGAAAAAGAAGAGCTACTTATGGCTATTCGTGTCATGCAGGAAACAAATCCTATGCTGGGACTAAGAGGTTGTAGATTAGGAATTACAAGACCAGATGTTTATGAGATGCAGGTTAGAGCAATAATTGAAGCTGCATGTGATGTAATTGATGAGGGTTATGAGCCAGTAGTGGAGATAATGATTCCACTTGTAGCACATAAGAATGAATTAAAAATTACAAGGGAAGAATCTGAAAAAGTAATAAAAGAAGTATTAAAAAGAAGAGGAAAAGATATTTCTTATAAAATTGGGACGATGATTGAGCTACCAAGAGCTGCTTTAACAGCAGATGAGATAGCACACTATGCTGACTTCTTCTCATATGGTACAAATGACCTCACACAAACCACATTTGGCTTTAGTAGAGATGATGCAGAACCTAAATTCATTCCACAATACGTTGATTTAAAAATACTTGAAAAGAATCCTTTTGAGGTTTTGGATATAAAGGGAGTAGGCAAATTAGTGGATATGGGGTGTAAATTAGCAAGACAGACAAATCCAGACATAGAATTAGGAATCTGTGGTGAACATGGTGGAGATCCAAAATCCATCCATTTCTGCCATAAGGTCGGTTTAAATTATGTCAGTTGCTCACCATTTAGAGTTCCAATTGCAAGATTAGCATCAGCCCAAGCAGTAATAGAAGAAAAAAATAAATAAAAAATTTATCATTGCGAGGAGCTTAAGCAACGAAGCAATCCCATAATAAAGGACTAAAATGACTCAATCATATAGAGATTTTAAAGAACCATATACTGATGATGTTGAAGAGGTTAGAAATAAAAATGATATAGTGGAAGTTGTTTCTCAATATGTTAAATTAAAAAAATCTGGTAAAAGATTTAAAGGTCTTTGCCCTTTTCATCCTGAAAAAAGACCATCTTTCATGATAGATCCACAAAAGCAACTGTTTCATTGCTTTGGTTGTGAAGCAGGAGGGGATATCTATACATTTTTAATGAAAATTGAAAATATAGATTTTCCTGAAGCCTTACAAATATTGGCAGATAGAGCTGGATATACATTAAGAAGAGACAAATCTGGCATTCCAACAAGTGAGAGAAAGAGAATCAAAGAAAGATTATATAAACTTCATAAATTAGCAAAAGAGTTTTATGTAAAAAATTTATATTTAAAAGACGCAGCACATGTTAGAAATTATTTAGGATCAAGAGGATTTAGATCAAAAGTAATAAAAAAATTTGAATTAGGATACTCACCATATAGATGGGATGGTTTCACAAACTATGCAATTAAATCAGGATTTACTGTTAATGACTTATTACAATCAGGTCTTGCAGTTCAAAGTTCAAAATACAGAAGAGGTTGTTATGACCTATTCAGAGACAGGCTTATGTTCCCAATCTTTGATTTAACTGGAAAAGTTATTGCTTTTGGTGGTAGAACACTAAAGGATGAGACACCAAAATATATAAATTCTCCAGAAACAATGATATATAAAAAGAAAAAGATAGTATATGCAATAGACAAGGCAAAAGAAGATATTGTTAAAGAAGATAAAGTGATTGTGGTGGAAGGATATACAGATATATTAGCTTTAAACCAGGAAGGAATTAGAAATTGTGTAGCTAGTTTGGGAACGGCTTTAACAATAGAACAGATAAGACTACTTAATAGATTTACAAATAACATAATAACAGTCTTTGATGCAGATGCTGCAGGAGAAGCTGCTACTGAAAGGTCAATTGACCTACTAAAAGAATATAATGGTAATATGGAACTTTACCGTGAACACAATGTTAATATATCAGCAGTCACTCTACCTTTAGGATATGACCCTGCTAAATTTATAATGGAGAAAAAGGATGAAAACATAATAAATTTAATAAACAAAGCAGAACCACTAATTGACTTTACTTTAAAATTGCTACTGGAAAGAAGTGACTCATCTACAATTAGTGGTAAGTTAAAAGCTGCATACGATTTAGTAAATTTCATATCAGATATACCATCCAGATTAGATCAAGAAGAATATATTAAAGCTATTGCTCAAAAAATAGATATCACTGAAGAGCAACTCTTCTCTTATTTATCAGATGTACATAGAAAGAAAAAAGTGAAACCATCTGTAGCTAAAAGAAGAGCATATTATCCTAAAGAAAAAGTAGAAATTGATGAAACAAAAATTACTCCTCAGTCGTCTATTGAGCTTGAAGCTATTTCATTTATAATAAATAGTGAAGGAGAACCAAGGGAGTTACTGTTAGAACTAGAAAAAAATGATTTTAAATACCAACCAGCAAGAGAAATATTTACTCTTTTAAAAAGAGGAATTATAAATAAAAAAGCTAATAAGATATATAAACTAGGAAATGATCTAACTTCTGAAACATCTAAAAAACTTTTCAACAAACTACAATTTGAAGAAAAAATATACGATAACCCTCATAGAATCTCACAGGAAATTTACTGTAGAATAAAGGAATTTGAACTAAAGCGTAGAAAAAGTAATACTCTATCAGAGATGTCTAAATATGACAGTGAATCTAAAAAATATGATGAACTCTTTAAAAAGCTACTTAATATTGAAGCTAAAATAAGAGATTTAAAAGAGGGAAAAATAAATATTTAAATTGGAGGTTAACTTTTATTGACTGAAAATATTCTTACCCTTCCAGAATTTAAAGAATTAATAAAAAAAGGAAAAGAAGAAGGCTCTCTAACCACAGATGAGATTGCAGAACAACTTCAGGAAGTGGATTTAACTATAGACCAGATAGAAGAAGTATATGATGAAATTTCAGACCAGGACATAAGTATTATAGATGAAGGTTTAACTGAAATTGACATCGAAGAAGCCAAAAGAAGAGCTAGAGCTGAAATTGAGAAAAAACTTGACTTAACTATTAAAGCACCCACAAAAGACCCTGTAAGAATGTATCTTAAGGAGATTGGAAAGGTTGACTTACTAACTAAGGAAGAAGAAGTATTCTTAGCAAAAAGAATAGAAAAAGGAGACTTAGAATCAAAAGCAAAAGTTGTAGAAGCAAACTTAAGATTGGTAGTAAGCATAGCTAAAAGATACATAGGAAGAGGACTTTCATTCTTAGACCTTATTCAAGAAGGAAACATGGGTCTTATCAGAGCTATAGAGAAGTTTGATTATAAAAAAGGTTTTAAATTTTCAACCTATGCAACATGGTGGATAAGACAGGCAATAACAAGAGCAATTGCTGACCAAGCAAGAACCATAAGAGTTCCAGTACATATGGTAGAAACAATAAATAGACTTATAAGAACACAAAGACAACTTCTTCAGGACATGGGTAGAGAACCGAACGATAAAGAAATTGCAAAACAAATGGATATAACCCCTAAGAGAGTTAGAGAAATAAAAAAGATTTCCCGGATACCTATCTCACTCGAAACACCAATTGGTGAAGAAGAAAATAGTTTCTTAGGTGACTTCATAGAAGATGAAGATGTAACAGCCCCACCAGATGCAGCTTCATTTATAATATTACAGGACCAGATAAGAAAAGTTTTACATACCTTAGATGAAAGAGAAAGAAAGGTAATTGAACTTAGATTTGGTCTTGAAGATGGTCATCCAAGAACATTAGAAGAAGTAGGTAAGAGATTTAAGGTTACAAGAGAAAGAATTAGACAAATAGAATCAAAAACATTAAGCAAACTTAGAAGAAAAGAAATAAGCTCCACATTAAGAGACTTCTTAGAAGAATAATCTCCATAATTAATAAATTCTTATTAAAAATAAATTTCAAATCTATTCTTTACTATTATGTTAAAATTTTATAAATGTAAATGTATTCTTTAATTTAGAAGCTCTAAGTAATATAATAATTTATAGAAATTATTTAATAATTAAAATATAATGTTTAGACGCTCCCCGGTAGCTCAATTGGTAGAGCGTACGGCTGTTAACCGTTAGGTTGCAGGTTCAAGTCCTGCCCGGGGAGCCAATTAGTGGATACGAACTCTGTTAGTTGAGGAAAGCTTCCTTCTTTCTCAACATTTGAAGTTCGTATAAGAATAAATAGCCCTACAAGTTAATCGCTTACAAACTTTCTCTATAATTCTGTCAAATCTTATCCATCAGTCAAAGAAAAGGAATTTAAAAGGCTAAAATCTTACCCCCGACTATATATATGTTTATTGTTAATTCTATTTTCTATTTGTTGGGTTCGGTCGCTCGAAGAGTTTACCCCCGCACCGAACTGATTCTGGTGCGGGGCTCGCTCCCTCACCCAACTATATATTCAGAAATGGGGTTTTAAGTATTTAAAAAATTGAAAAAAAGTCGAAAATGAGTTAAATTAATAAGATTGATTTAGAAAAATTTTTAGATAAACATTTAAATATAAAGAAAAAAGCCAAAGGAAAAATTAATTAAAAATTATGTCTGAACCATTTCGCAAACCACTAAAAGAGAAAATTAGAACTGGAGATGAAGAAGTCCTGGATTTAGTTTTCAGAAGTCCGACAGTGAGATATGGCCTTCAAGAAATTCCAAAGGAATTTCTCAAGGAGATCGAGGTTCTTGATAAGAAGCCTGGAAGGATTTATATTCGTTGTCTAAAGCGTAAAAAAGAAATTTTTATCTATGACAAAGGAAGAGGTACTGGCAAACCAGAAGAAGTCATCCGTCAACTCTGGCTAAGAAAATTGATAAAAGAATACGTGACTACCTTGTCTGATATCCCCAAGGTCAATCAAACCTGGGATGATTTATTTAAAATTCCAAAAACCTACAATCAGCTAAGTACTGATTTTGATCTTTCCTATATTATTGAAAGGTTGGAAGAGATGGTTTTAGCTCAAAAACAAAGCTCTTTGTATTGTTCCTGAAGAACAATTGTCTTTAGCCATTGGTAAACAGGGCCAAAATGTTAGATTAGCAGCAAAACTGACCGGTTGGAAAATCGATGTCAGAAGCTTTGAGGCAGGATCGGAGGAAAAAAAAGA
>JAGMBY010000093.1 GCA_023129485.1 Actinomycetes bacterium
GCAGTTTTAATTTCCAACAGATTAATAAGATTTGTAACTAGTTTATCTTCCTTTTTTCTATTAATTGCAATTATATTAGTTATCTTTTGTAATACATTTATAGTTAAATTTTCCTTAATTGTTAAGCTGCTAACCAAACCTTCTTTATCTCTATCTTCGGTCAAATAAACTATACGGTTTTCAAACGCTTGAGATGGTTGTGCAAATCTTTTCTTCTGATTTCCTATTTTTATATATCCTTCATCTGCCGGATCTATTCCAGCGATACCCTTCAATATCTCAGTACGACCACTTCCCCTTAGTCCAGCAATACCCAAAATTTCTCCTTCTTTTAAATCAAAGCTTATATTTTTATACAACAGATATTTTGTTAATTTTTTTACTGAAAACACTATCTTCTGTACTTTTATGTTATCCCTTCTCACATTTTCTTCTTTTTTAAAATCCTCAAAATGAAAATCTTTCCCCACAATTAAACTCGATAACTCATGCTTATTTAATTTATCGCAACCTTTAGTACAAATTAACTCCCCATTTCTAATAACTGAAACCTCATCGCAAATTTTTAATATTTCATCCATTCGGTGAGATATAAAAATAATTGTTTTGCCTTCTTTTTTTCTTTCCTCAATAATTTTATATAGCTGTTTTTCATCATCCTGAGAAAGAGAAGTAGAGACCTCGTCCATTATTATTATATCTGCACTCTCAATATAACAAGCCTTAAGTACTAATAAAATTTGTCGTTCGCTTATAGAAAAATCTCCTGCTTTTTTCTTAACATCTATATTGATAAAACCTGCTCTTTTCATAATTTTTTCTGCTTCAAAATATAATTTTTTCCAATCAATTATTTTTCCTCGACAAATATAGTCTGGAAGAAAAAGGTTTTCAGCTATTGTACAATCGGGTATAATTTCAGGTTCCTGTGTAACAATGGATATCTTTTTATTTTTTGCTTCTATCCTAGAAAGAGCATTATATTTTTTGTCTCTTATAAAAATTTCTCCTCTAGTGGGTACTATAATACCAGCAATTATTCCAATTAATGTAGACTTTCCTGCCCCATTCTTACCTATTATCCCATGGACTTTTCCTTTTTCAATATCCATATTTATATTTTTTAACGCAATTGTTCCGGGATATATTTTTGAAATATTTTTTAATCGTAAGGCATTATTATCATCTCTATTCGATTTTTTGTTTAAGTTCTTCTCCGTCATAATACATGAATCTCCCTCGTTTAATTCTCAAACATTGTATGGTTTTTTAAACAAAATATCATTTACTTGTTTAATCTTATTTCAATAGATTGTTTATGAGCCAATAACCCTTCTATCTTTGCCATATTACAAGCCGCAGCGCTAAGACTAATTGCACCTTTTTTATTTATTTTTTGATAACAAGATACTCTTATAAACTCGCCAACCCAAAGTCCATTACTATAGCGTGCAGTTCTCATAGTTGGTAAAATGTGATTTGGTCCAGATACATAATCGCCAAAAGTATGAGGACTATAACGACCTATAAAAAGAGAACCAAAGTTTATTAATTTATTAACTACTTCATCATTACGAGATGTTTGCACTTCTAAGTGTTCAGGAGCATAATTATTAGCAAATTCAATCGCCTCTTCAAGGTTATCTACAAAAATAATTTGTCCGTTTTCTTCCCATGACTTTAAACTGACTTTAGAATTCACTAATTTACTGGCTTCTTTCTTTATTTTCCCAAGTACTACATTTGCTAATTTTTTACTTGTAGTTACAAGAGCAGTTCTTGCAGCGGGATCATGTTCACATAGAGCTAATAAATCGCTAACTATGTAATCTGATGATGCAGATTCATCGGCAATTATCAATACTTCACTTGGGCCAGACAAACTATCAACCCCAACATCCCCCATAACCTGCCTTTTTGCTTCATTTACAAATTTATTACCTGGACCTACAATTAAATCCACAGGCTTTATAGTTTCCGTGCCATAAACACAAGCAGCTATAGCCTGAGCCCCTCCAACGCAATAAATTTCATCAGCACCAGCAATATCCAAAGCTACTAATATAGCTGGATGTATTGAAAGAAATTGTTTTGATGGAGGTGAACAAGCTACAACTCTTTTTACTCCTGCTGTCTTAGCAACAAGAACTGACATAATAGCTGTAGAAGGTAAAGGATAGCGTCCGCCAGGAATATAGCATGCGCACGAATTCATAGGTATAAGCTTGTGTCCTAAAATAACGCCAGGCGTATCCTCAAATTCTAATGGTTTTAAACAGGCAAGCTGTCTCTTAGCAAACAATTCTATTCTCTCAGCTGCAAAATGTAAAGTTTTTACTGTTTTTTCGTCTACTAAATCATATGCTTTTTTTATTTCTTCTTCGGAAATTTTAAACTTATCTACTTTTACTCCATCAAACTGTTCTGTCATCTCAATTATTGCATCATCACCTTTAGATTTAACTCTCCCAATGATTTCGGCTACACTTTTCCTAATTTTAGCTTTATCTCCCTTTGAACTTTTAACTATATCTTTTAAAATAATCATTCCTAACTTCCTCCTATTATTTTAATATTTAAGAACTTTAACTAAATAGATATATTTTGTAATATTTATATTATATTGACAATATTAACATTATCTC
>JAGMBY010000094.1 GCA_023129485.1 Actinomycetes bacterium
TAAAATTAGAATAGATAGTAACTTCGTCAGCAAATCCAACTACTGCAAATTCATCAATTGATCTCATCTCATTCATAAAAACTAATGCAGCATCTATAGCATCCGCCATAGGTTCACCTATCATACTACCACTGGTATCAAGAACAATAACTACTCCTATAGGCTCTTTAATTCTTGCTATTCTTTTAATAGAAGTATCTATCACTTCATCATTATTCTCTAAAACTTGAAAATTTTCTTTACTTAAATCCAAAGATCCAAGACTTGAGCCCTCTTTAAAACTAAGAAAAATATCTACTTCTGGATAATCAGTAATATCAGTCTTTTTAATAACTATATCCGAGCTTTCCTGAGCCAAAAGTGAAACTGGCCATAAAATTAATAACATTAAAATTACTGAAAAAACTATTAAAAAATATCTGTAGCTTTTTTTAATCATATTAATAAACTTCATAAATTTAATAAATAATTTAAAAATGTCATTAATAATAAAAAATTATCTTAGATAATTCAATTTATTAAAATTTTAAATTTCTTTCTCAAACACTTCACTTGGAATATCTATTCCGATATCATTAAGTCTATCTAAAAATCTCGGTCGTAGACCAGTTGATTTAATTCTTCCTTTAAATTTTCCGGTACTATCAATACCCATAGAGAAATCAAAAACAAAAATATCCTGTAATGTAATTATGTCTCCTTCCATACCCTGGACTTCAACTATTTTAACAAATCTTCTAGTGCCATCCTTAAGTCTGTTTAAATGGACAATTAGATCTATTGCAGATGCAATCTGCTGTCTTATCGCTCCTACCGGAAGTTCGAGTCCAGCCATCATAACCATAGTCTCCAATCTGGAAAGTACATCTCTGGGAGTGTTTGCATGAACAGTGCTAATGCTACCGTCATGACCTGTATTCATAGCTTGTAGCATATCCAAAGCTTCTCCTCCTCGTACCTCACCAACTATTATACGATCTGGTCTCATACGAAGAGCATTCCTTACAAGATCTCTAATAGTAACTTCTCCTTTACCTTCTATATTAGGTGGTCTTGATTCTAATCTAATAACATGCTTCTGGTGTAATTGTAATTCAGCTGCATCCTCTATTGTGATTATCCTTTCATCATATGGAACAAAAGGAGATAGAACATTTAAGGTAGTAGTTTTTCCAGTTCCAGTTCCCCCAGAGCAAATAATGTTTAATCTTCCTATTACACATTGCTTTAAAAAATCTGCTACTTTCTGGGTACATGTTCCCATCCCTACAAAATCTTCCATGGTAAATGGATCAAAAGAAAATTTTCTTATGGTCAATATTGGACCTTCAATAACTAAAGGATGAATTATTATATTTACTCTAGAACCATCAGGAAGTCTTGCATCTACATATGGTACCGACTCATCAACTCTCCTTCCTACCTTACTAACAATTTTATCAATAATTCTCATCAAGTGAGCTTCGTCAAGGAAAGCCTTAGTAGTTGAAAATATCTTTCCAAATTTTTCAACATATATGCTATAAGGATTATTGACCATAATCTCTGTTACTTCATGATCTTTTAAAAATTCTTCTATAGGTCCATATCCAACCACATCATCAATAAGATCATTAGTTATTTTCTTTTTTTCTAAAATATTAAGAGGAATATCATAATCATTCAGAATATTATTTATCTCTTTCTGTACCCTTAGTTTTAACTCCACATCACTTATTTTCTTTTTAAAAAGGACATCTGAAAGTTTTTCAATCAATTTAATGTGAATATCTCTCTTGATATTATCAATTTGTTTCGCTCTTATGGAAACGGACTTTTCCTTCTTTGCGTCTAAATCATCCTCAAATTCTTGAATTTTTTTCAATCTCTCTTGTAATCTCATTGTAAATCACTTTTTCGCTTTCAATTATAAAAAATTAATATAAAATTTTTTTTACTTTTTTTGTTCAGTTGCTAACAAAAGCCTGGCTAATTTACGAATACTTTTACTTACTTTAGACCTTGGTGCTTTCATAACCAGGGGGATACCTTTATTTATACTTATAGGAACTAACTTATCAGAGGGAATTGTAACATCTATTCGTTGCTTGATCGTATTTTCTATTTCATCTATAGTGATACCAACTTTAGCATCAGCTCTATTAAGAATTACAAATATTTTTTCATCTGGAAACTTTAATTGTTTAAGTATCTGCAATGAAATCTTTAAATTTTTAATATTGGGAACATCCTTGCTGGCTACAATACACAAAAAATCTGTCTTTTCCAGAAGCAACAACACATTATCTGAGAAGCCAGAAGGTGTATCAATTATTAAATAATCACTTATATCTGAAAAAATATCTAATATTTTCATTGTAGCTGCTGTGCTAATCACTTCTTCCTGAGAGGGATCAATTGGTGCAGGTAGAACTTTCACCCCAGATTCATGTGTGGTTAAAAAACTATTTAGCATTTCAGAATCTAATTGATCAATAACAGACATAATATCGTATGTGGTATGTTTGGGATATAAATTAAGCATTAAAGCTACATCGCCAAACTGATAATCAAGATCAAAAAGTATTACTCTTTTTTTATCAAGATTAGCTAAATCAACTGCGAGGTTTATTGCAATAAATGATTTCCCTGAACCCCCCTTGGTACTAAAAATTGCTATCTTTTTATGTATTTTTTTTCTCTGTTCTTCTTCTTTAATTTGTATTGAAGGCTTTTCCATTGATTTCAAAAACATATTTTCTACTCTTTTAATAGATTCCCTTAATTCATCATACTTAAAAGGAAATTCTATTACATCATGGATATTGAGCTTAATTGCTTTTTTTAATATATCAGTTGAAATTTTATCTACTGAAAGAATTACTTTAACAAAACGAAGACCATCAAAATTTGCAATTAAAATTTTTTCTATATCCTCTAACTTATATGATGGGCCTAACAAAACAATATTTGAACTTTTTTCCTGAAGTATTAATTCAAAAAGATCAAGACTTCCACTAACTTCAGCAATTTCTAACTCGGGGATATTTCTTAACAATGTAATAATTTTTTTAATGTTTTGTTCTTCCTTTTCAAGGATAACAAGTGAGATTTTATTATTAAGATTCTTATTCATAAACCTCATGCCTATGTATATATTATTTTCTATATTAATATAATTTTG
>JAGMBY010000095.1 GCA_023129485.1 Actinomycetes bacterium
CTGCCATTGTTCTTGCTGCTTTAGCTAAATTATCAGCAGCTATTACCTCACCTTCTGAAGCAATGATTGTTGCTCTTTTTTCTCTCTCAGCTTCTGCTTGTTTTGCCATTGTTCTTACCATTGATTCTGGTACTTTAATATCTTTTAGCTCAACTGATAAGATATCAATTCCCCAATCCTCTGTAGATTCATCTACTAGATTTTTTATTCTTTCAGCTACTACATTTCTTTTGGTTAATAGTTCATCTAAGACTACCTCTCCAATGACATTTCTCATTGATGTTTGAGCTAATTGTGATACTGCCCAGAAGAAGTTTTCAACCTCAAGAATAGATTTTGCAGCATTTACAACTTTGTAATAAACAACTGCAGAGATCGTTGTTTGGATATTGTCTTTTGTCATTGCTTCCTGATCAGGAACCTCGACAGCTTTTGTTCTTATATCAACTTTCTTCATACTCTGAAATATTGGTAGTATGATTCTCCATCCTGGCTCCATAATACTGGTGAATTTACCAAATGTAAATTTTACTCCACGCTGATACTGATTTATCTGCTTTATTGATGATAAGACTATTATTCCAATAATAATCAGTATTGGAATAAAGCTTGTAAAAAGGATGGTAATTATTCTTCCTAACGCCGTCATCTTTTACCTCCAGACTTTTTGTTAGTTTTAAAAATTAGGTTTTTTAAATTAAAAATTTTATCAAAAATTATATTTATGCATTCTCTATAATATTCTCTATATTATAACCGTTATTATATTTTTGTAAATTTAATATTTATACTTTTAAGGATGAAGTTTTTTATAGTATTTATAAAATAGATAATTTGTGCTATTAATGAGATAAATTCATAGTTAGATTTGAGAAAATAATGATCAAACCAATTTATCTTAACAGGGAAATGTTTTTTATAATTAAGAATAAATAAAAATTTTATTAAATTATTAATTTAGCTTGTTAACATTAAAGGTAATCTATCTATAAAATATCAAAAAAAAATTTAAGAATTCAGTTAAAATTAGATATAAAATTAAAATAATATGTATTTGTCTGAGTTAACAGGAATTATTAATGAACAATTTAAAGAGAAATAATAAAAAGAAAATTGCAGTAGTCGGGGTTTCAAAGGATGAGAAAAAGTTTGGATATAAAGTATTTAAAGACATGATTAAAAAAGGTCAGAAGGTCTATGGAATTAATCCAAAAGCTGACGCTATTCTTGGACGAAAGATTTATTCAAATATTCAAGATATACCTGAAAAACCTGACCTTGTAATTACAGTTGTACCCCCAGAAGTAACAGAGAAAATTGTTGATGATTGCATATCAATTGGTATAAAAGAAATATGGATGCAACCTGGATCAGAATCAGAAAAAGCAATTAAAAAAGCTCAAGATAACAAAATTTCAGTAATTTATAATGCATGTATTATGTTAACAACAGATAAGGATGATACACCACTTTTAAAATAATATTAATATTTTTTAAAAAGATTAATTTAAAATTACAAAAGTATTTATTGTATTATCTATATCTATATACAGAAATCTTGTTTTTAAATATTGAATAAAATTATAAAGGATAAGAATTGAAGAGTTATAACGGAAAAATATTAGAAGTAGATCTAACTAAAAAGAGATTTAATGAGTTATTTATTAAAGAGGAAGTATATAAGAATTATATTGGAGGGTCAGGTCTTGCTGCTAAATTATTGTTTGATAATTATGATTTTAAAGGTAGAACCTTATCAAATAGAAATTCATTATCATCAAAAAGTGAGTTATTATCCAAAGATTCAATATCACAAAATTATGCATTATCGCCTGAAAACATGCTAATTTTTATGACAGGTCCTTTAACAGCTACTAAACTTCCTGGTTGTGCTACAAGGTTTTCAGTATGTGGGATATCTCCATTAACTGGTATATGGGGAGAATCCTCATGTGGTGGAAGTTTTGGTGTGCAATTAAAACAAGCAGGATTTGATGGGGTAATAATTAAAGGCGCATCAAATTCCCCGGTGTATATAAAAATTATTGATGGAAATGTTGAGATAAAAGATGCATCAAGATTATGGAATAAAGATACTTATGAAGTATATGATATTTTAAAAAGAGACGAAGGAGTTAATACATCGGTATCTATAGGTATTGCTGGTGAAAATAAAGTCTTATTTGCAAATATTGCAAATGAACCTGGAAATTATGCAGGTAGATGTGGACTTGGTGCTGTTATGGGAAGTAAAAAATTAAAAGCCATTGGAGTTAAGGGTACAAAGAGGATAGAGTTTGCAGATTCAGTAAAGATCAATGAGTTAAGAAAAGAACTGATTGAAAAGCAGAAGAAAAATATTGCAGTGGAAACATTAAAGGCATTTGGCACAGATGGTGCAATGACATTTTACATGATGCTTGGTGATGTTCCAATAAAAAATTGGAATTTAGGTGTATGGAATGAGGGAGGAGATGCATTATCAGGAATGGCTATGGCCGAAAGTATACTCGTTAAAGGACGTACCTGTCTTGGTTGCCCAGTAGCCTGCAAGAGAGTTGTAAAAATAGATAAAGGAAAATATAAGATGAATGAAGGACCTGGTCCTGAATATGAAACCTGCAGTTCATTTGGAACATTATGCTTTAATAGTGATCTAAAGGCAGTTGCAAAAATTAATGAACTATGCAACATGTATGGAATGGATACAATCTCATGTGGTGGGACAATAGCATTCGCCATTGAATGTGCAGAGTCAGGAATTCTTAAAGATACAAATGATTTAAAACTTTCATTTGGTGACGCAGATGTTATTTTGAGGCTTGTAGATATGATTGCAAGGAGAGAAAAGGGAATTGGGAATTTATTAGCAGATGGGAGCAAGAAGGCATCAAAAAAGATTGGGAAAGATAGTGAAAAATTTCTGGTTGAAGTAAAGGGGCTTGAAGCTCCTATGCATGATCCAAGAGCGTTTCATGGACTCGGTCTTGCATATGCAGTGTCAAATAGAGGTGCATGTCATGTTAATTCATTTCAAATGTGGGTTGAGCAAGGCTTCTCATTTTTTCCGGAGATTGGATTAGAAGGTCCCTATGAAGGAATGATTAGTAATGGGAAAGCAGAAGTTAATGCAATAGCTCAGAACTTAGGCTCTATTTTTAATTCTGCTTGTATCTGTTTTTTTGCAGGAATACCATTCTCAGCAACTGATATTCTAAATTGCTTAAATTATGCGACTGCATTTAACTATAGATTAGAGGATATGATGAAAGTTGGTGAAAGAATCTGGTATCTAAAGAGGGGAATAAATAATCTTTTAGGAATTAAAAGAGAAGATGATAGATTACCAGAAAAAATTTTAACACCAACAACTGAAGGTGCTGCTGCTGGTTCTGTTCCTAATATAAAACTTATGCTTAATGAATTTTATAAAATAAGAGGATTTGATAAGAAAGGAATACCAAAGAAAGAGAAATTAGAGGAATTAGGATTAGGAAGCTTAGCTGATAATTTATATGGAAAGTAATACCTAATTTGTATCGTTAACAAGTCAAGTTGACACTTTTAGTTCTATCTTTAATTATTAATTACCAAAAATAATAATCTTTAAAAGAGAAAAT
>JAGMBY010000096.1 GCA_023129485.1 Actinomycetes bacterium
TTCTCATCAACATCTAACAACTCTAAACCCTCCAGTGCTACTTTTTTATTTATTTTTCCATCAGCTTCAACAATTGCGAAATCCCAGACTCTTTTAAGAAGTCTATTTGCCACTCTTGGAGTACTCCTCGCTCTTTTAGCAATTTCCAAAGAGCCTTCATCATCTATTTCTATGCTTAATATATTTGCAGACCTTTTAACAATTTCCTTTATTTCATCAACATTGTAATAATCCAATCTGATTGTTATTCCAAATCTCGTTCTAAGGGGGGATGAAAGAAGTCCTGCTCTTGTTGTAGCTCCAGCAAGTGTAAAGGGTTTCAATTCCAATCTTAACGAACGAGCTCCTGGTCCCTTTCCAATCATTATATCAATTTTATATTCTTCTAAAGCTGGGTATAACATCTCTTCTACAATACGATTTAATCTATGTATTTCATCTATAAATAGAACATTATTTGTATCTAGATTTGTAAGAATAGATGCTAAATCACCAGATCTCTCAACAGCTGGTCCTGAAGTTATTATTATATTTACGCCTAATTCATTAGATATTATTCCAGCCAAAGTTGTCTTCCCTAAACCTGGCGGACCAATTAGCAGGATATGATCTAGCGGTTCTTTTCTTTTTTTAGTAGCTTTAATAAAAATATTTAGATTCCTCTTTATTTTCTCCTGACCTATAAACTCCTTCATCCATTTAGGTCTAAGAGTTCTATCCAGTTCAATATCGTATTTATGTAACTTAATATCTGTTACTATTTCTTTTTTGTATTCTTTTTTTCTCATATTTCTAATAATTCACTAAAATTTTTTAATATATTTTTAAATATAAATCATTCATTTTTTTTAGCTTTGGGTATACTTTCGAAGACATTTTCAGTCAAGAAAGTATACCCAAAGCTCTATCTTTTTGTTATATTTTTTAATGCATATCTTACTATTTTTTCTACTGTGGTTTCTTCTCCTTCTTTAATTGTAAATCCCTCAAGTAATAGATTTATCTCCGATGGTTTAAAACCGAGGTTTCTTAAGGCTTGTTTAGCCTCTTTCATTGTTTTTGCAACTTTATCAGATATTTTTGCTTTAACTACTTTTGTGAGGTCTGGTAACTCAAGTTTTTCTCTTAATTCCAGAATCAGCCTTAGAGCTGTTTTTTTACCAACACCAGGTATGGTTCTGATTAAATCAACATCCTGATTTAAAATTGCTTCTTCAAATTCATTTGAATTGAAAACTGAATGAACTGCTAATGCTATTCTTGGACCAATTCCAGATATCTGTAAAAGATTCTCGAACATCTGTTTATCATCTTTATCTAAAAAACCATAAAGCCTTAAACTATCATCTCGTAAATATGTATATGTGTAAAATATAATTTCATCACCCACTTTTGGTAAATTCCATAATGTTTTAGGAGATATAAAAACTTGATAACCAACTCCATTTACCTCTACTAATGCATATTCAGTTGACTTTAAGGATAATTTTCCCCTAACAAATCCTATCAATTTTTCTCCTTTAAAATATCCTTTTATTTCGCTTCCAGTTCAAATGACATATAGCAGTTGCTAAAGCATCAGCAGCATCGTCTTCTATCTTTTCATCTTTAATTTTTAAAATTGCTTTAACCATATATTGTACCTGTTTTTTGGAAGCATTTCCAAAACCGACTACAGCTTTTTTTACCTGAAGAGGTGTGTATTTATAAACTTCTAAGTTATTTTGAGACGCAGTTAGTAAAATCACACCTGTTGCTTGACCAACAGAAAGAGCTGTTTTAACATTATCGCTAAAAAATAACTCCTCAACTGCTAAACAGTCAGGAGAAAATTCTAATATGATACTATTTATATTCTTAAATATTTTATCTAATCTATATGAAATGGGAATATTAGATAGGGTCTTTATGCAACTATAATATATTGCATTTAAATTCCCTGACTTTTCTTCTACAATTGCAATACCTGTGGTTGCTGTTCCTGGATCGATTCCAAGTACTCTCAAAGTTTCTCCATCAATTCATCAGGTATTTCAAAATTTGTATAAATTTCTTGAACATCATCCTGTTCATGAAGTGCATCTATTAATTTTAAAGCTCCCAATGTCTTATCTTCACTGAGCGTCTTATAAGATTTAGGAAGAAGGACTATTTCGGCTGAATCAGGTGACATCCCATTTTCAATTAAAAAATCTTTAACTTTCATAAGCATAGTTGGTTCTGTATAAATTTCATAATGATCCTCTTCAACAATTATATCATCTGCCCCTGCATCCATGGCTATAAGTAAAATTTCATCTTCATCAACAGCTGAGCCATCTTTTAAACTTATAACACCCTTTCTATCAAACATCCACCCAACACATCCTGTCGAACCCAGATGTCCATTGTATCTTGAAAATATATGTCTCATTTCCGCAGCTGTTCTCTTTCTATTATCAGTCATGACTTCTACAATTACTGCAACACCTTCAGATCCATAACCCTCGTAAATAACTTTTTCCAATGTATGACCACCTAATTCTCCAGTTCCCTTTTTGATGGCTCGCTCAATATTTTCTTTTGGCATATTAAAATCCTTTGCTTTTTGAATCGCATTTGCCAAATCTATGTTCTTTTCTGAATCACCTCCCCCTTCCCTGGCTGCAACTATAATTGCCTTGGTTAATTTTGAAAAAAGTTTTCCTCTTTTTGCATCCTCTTTTGACTTTTTACGCTTTATAGTACTCCATTTTGAATGTCCGGACACCTATCTACCTCCAATTTTAATCAACTAAATTTAAGAAATTTTCAGAGATAATTTATTCTAATAAAATAAACTTTTTTGTATCTAAAAAATCACAGAATTTTATCTACTAAATTTAAAAAATAATTATGAATTCTATTATCATCACTTAATTCTGGATGAAAAGATGACACCAATAGATTTTTCTTTTGTACCATAACTATTTTTCCATCAACTTTTGCTAATGTTTCTACCTGCTCACCAATATTTTCTATTATCGGGGCTCTGATAAAAATAGCGGGATATTCTTTTTCACCTAATTTTGGAATTTTTAATCCAACTTCCATGCTATCGATCTGTCTCCCAAATGCATTCCTTCTAACCTCAATGTCCATTATATTTAATGTTTTAATGCTCTCACCAATTACTCTCTTTGACATCAATATTAAACCTGCACAAGTACCATAAACAGGTTTTTCTAAATTTGCAAATTCCTTTATTTTATCGAAGAAACCATAATCGACTATCAATTTACCAATAGTAGTACTCTCCCCACCTGGAATGATCAAACCATCTATATCGTCAACCTGCTTAATTCTTTTGATTTCAATTGGTGTTGCACCACAATTCTTTAACATCTGTATATGCTCTCTTACTGCTCCCTGGAGAGCAAGTACACCTATTTTTATCAAATCAAATTCCTCTCTTTTGTAAAAGATCCATTTCATCTATTTGAGATATTTGCAATCCAGTCATCGTTTTGCCCAGATTTTTTGAAACTTCAAGCAAAATCTCAGGATCATCATAATAAGCTGTAGCTCTAACAATAGCCTTAGCCATAACATGAGGATTCTCTGATTTGAATATTCCGGAACCTACAAAAACTCCCTCTGCTCCAAGATGCATCATAAGAGCTGCATCTGCAGGTGTAGCAATTCCTCCCGCAGCAAAATTTACAACGGGAAGTTTTCCATTCTCAGCAACATACTTTACCAATGTATACGGAGCTCCCATTTCTTTTGCTGCTGTCATGAGTTCATCATCAGACAAAATAGTCAATCTTCTCATTTCACTTGTGATAAGTCTCATATGTCTTACAGCTTCAACAACATTACCTGTTCCAGCTTCTCCTTTAGTTCTTATCATAGCAGCTCCCTCACCAATTCTCCTTAATGCTTCCCCGAGATTTATTGCTCCACAAACAAAGGGGATTTTAAATTTATGTTTATCAATATGATGTTGCTCATCAGCTGGTGTCAAGACCTCACTTTCATCTATGAAATCAACTTCCAATGCCTCTAATATTTGCGCCTCAGCAAAGTGTCCAATCCTAACTTTTGCCATAACTGGGATGGTAACTGCATTCATCACATCTTTAATAAGCTGTGGATCTGCCATTCTTGCAACCCCACCAGCTTTTCTAATATCAGCTGGTACCCTCTCCAAAGTCATCACTGCTACAGCTCCAGCTTCCTCGGCTATTTTTGCTTGTTCAACAGAAACTATATCCATGATGACCCCACCCTTTAGCATCTCAGCTAATCCAGTTTTTACTTTAAAAGTTCCAATCTCTTTCAAATATATCACTCTCCCTAACTATCTTTATAATACTACCAAATCAATAAATATGAAACAATAAGATGTCTTTTATATAACATATTTATCTTTATTTCTAGATATATCTTAATTTAGGTTAATTATGAATTTATTCGAATATTATTTTAATAAATCAACTAAGATTTGTAAAAAAAATAAAAATAAAAAGAGTAGAAGAATCTAACTGAAGTATAGTCTGAAGTATAGTCATATGTTATATATAATATAAAGATTCTTTAGAAGTTTGAT
>JAGMBY010000097.1 GCA_023129485.1 Actinomycetes bacterium
TGGTAAATCCCATCTCTTCTTCAAAAGTTATTTTAACTTCATTGAAATCTTTCTTACCTACAACTAAGTTTCCACCAACATATAATGGAATATCATCAATTCCAGCTTCAATGCATTTCTCTCTCATTCCTCTACAATCTATTTCACCATGACCATATAGAGATGAAATAACAATCAAATCTGCTGCTGTCTCGATTGCTGCATTTATGAAATCCTCCTGAGAGGATAAAACCCCTATATTTGTTACTTTAAACCCTTCCTCAACAAGTATATTTTCAAGAATCTTATTTCCTACAGCATGAACATCTGACCCTATTACACCAAGCACCAACCTTAATTTTCTTTTTCCTTTAGCCATCTTAAAAAATTAACCTCCATAAATATTAAAATAATCTAGGTAATTTAAGGATACTAAACATGATTAATTGAAATTCATTAAGAAATAATAAATATTGATATTCTTATTTTAATAGATATATTAAATTTTTGCCTTTAAAACTAATTAGTGTTAACATTTTGCAGAAATATTCTATATAAATTTATTTTTTATGTAAAATTATTAGAATTATTTTTTATATTTTAATTTAAAATATTTAAATTAAAATATAATTAAAAGTTCAAAATGAATTATATAACTATTATTATCTTAAACTTGATGATTCATTCACTTTATTCAGAGCAGTATCTGAGTAAAATTAAAGAACTAACTATGGGATAAGAACCATAAAATAAAGGATCTAACTATTAATGAAATTATATGAATACGAGAGTAAAACAATATTTAAAAAAGAGGGTATTCTTATACCAGATGGCTACTTAGCTTCATCTCCAGAAGAAGTGGAAAAAATTGCAAACAATTTAAAAAAAGAGGTTGCTATAAAAGCTCAAATTTTGGCGACTGGAAGAGGAAAAGCTGGGGGAATATTATTTGCAAAAAACCCAAAGGAAGCAAAGCAATTAGCAAATAAGATATTTTCTTTAAAAATAAAAGGATTTGAAGTAGAAAAGGTTTTGGTGGAAGAAAGATTATATCCATCATCTGAACTTTTTCTTGGAATAACTTATGACCTATCCCAAAAAAAACCTGTTGCAATTTCTTCTTCCCTTGGTGGTATTGATATAAATGAAATATCAAGAAAATATCCAGAAAAAATATTCACTTTGCCCATCAATATGGCTTGGGGAATGCAAAATTACCAGGGAAAACTTTTAGCAAAAAATATGGGTTTGAAGTCAAAAATAATGTTTAAAGCTGCAAATATTGCAGTTAAATTGTTTAATATTTTTAGTAAATACGATTGTGATTTAGCAGAAATAAATCCTTTAATTTTAACTCAGGATGGAGAATTAATTGCTGCTGATGCTCATTTAGAACTTGAGCAGGAAGCTCTTTACAGACATAAAGAGTTAGAACAACTAAATATACCAATTAGAAAAGATAGTCCTAGAATTCCTACAGAGTTTGAAATTGAAGCAGAAAAAATTGATAAGATTGACCATAGAGGTGTTGCAGGTAGAGTTGTTGAATTTGATGGAGATTTAGGATTATTAATTGGAGGAGGCGGAGCATCCCTCACAATATTTGATGCTGTAAGATATCACGGTGGAAAAGCAGCAAATTATTGTGAAATCGGAGGTAATCCAACAGTTAAAAAAGTAAAGGAGCTTACAAAACTGATTCTAAAAAAACCAGGTATAAAAGGATTAGCAGTTATAACTAATGTTTTAAATAACACAAGAGTGGACTTAGTAGCTAGAGGGGTAATTTTAGCAATGGTTGAATTAGATATAAATCCAAGTGAATATCCAGTTTTATTTAGAAGTGCTGGTGCCTATGAAGAGGATGGATACAAAATTCTCAGAAAATATGGAATAAAATATTTAAATAGAGACTATTCTATAGATCAGGCTGCAAAAACTGCAGTTGAAATGATTTCCAAATAATGTCAGGTCTTGAAATGAGACATATCAGCTTTAGGTATACTTTCTTGACTGATATGTCTGCGAAAGTATACCAAAAAGCAAATAAATATATATGGTCAGGTATTATAATATAACAAAATTATTTAATATATAAAATTACGTTTTAAAATTAAAATAAATGGAGATATAATTGAGTATTTTAATAGATGAAAAAACTAAAGTTTTAGTTCAAGGAATCACCGGTAGAGAAGCATCCTTATTTACCAAATATATGATTGATTATGACACAAATGTTATTGGTGGAGTAACTCCAGGAAAAGGAGGACAAACTGTTCATAGAGTTCCTGTTTTTGATTGTGTAAGTGATGTAGTAAAAAACTTTGGAGCAAATACCTCAATTGTATCTGTCCCACCTCGTTTTGCAAAAGATGCTGCATTAGAAGCAGTAGACGCAAATATAAAGCTTATCGTAATTTTTACTGAGAGAATCCCAAAAAAGGATGTTGTTTTAATTTTGGATTTTGCAGAACAAAAGAATACAAAGGTTATTGGACCAAATTCATTAGGAATAATTTCGCCAGGAAAATGTAAAGTTGGAGCTATTGGTGGTCCACAAAATGAAACTAAAAAATCATATATGATAGGTCCAGTTGGAATTGCTTCGACCAGTGGGGGGATGACAACAGAGATTGCAAGTTTATTGACTAATAATCAAATAGGGCAAAGTACATGCATCAGTGTTGGTGGAGATCCAATTGTGGGTATGACATTTAGAGAACTACTTCCTCTTTTTGAAAAAGATATTCAAACAAAGACTATTGTACTTTTTTGTGAGCCGGGTGGTACACAAGAAGAGGATGCTGCAAGATATATAATTGAACATTCATATTCTAAACCTGTAATTGCTTTTATCGGTGGAAGATTTGTTGATGAGATGCCTGGAATGAGATTCGGACATGCTGGAGTAATAGTTCAGAAAGGAAAGGGAACAGCAAAAGGAAAAGTTGAAGCATTTAAGAAAGCAGGTGTTTTAGTAGCAGATACGCTAACTCAATTAGTTGATTATGTTAAAGATTCTTTAAGGTAAAATTTAGAAATTAGTAAATTTATAACATTCTTAAAATATAAGTTATATTTTTTTTCTGAAGATTATGGGAATGTTCGTACAGATAGAAATTGATTATAATAAATGCAAAAATGTCAAGAATTGCAAAATATGTGAAGATGTTTGTCCTGTTGAGATATTTAAATTTGAAAAATTAGATAATAATAGAAAAATTTCAGTTGTTGAAGAAAATATTGATGAATGCATATTTTGTAATCTATGTTTAGAAAAATGCCCTCAAGGGGCAATTACTATAAAAAAATTATATTAGGGATTAAAATCTTTTAAATTTGAAATAATGTATGTTAATACCTAAACCAAAAAAATTGAATTTATAAATTATTTCAAGACTTAGTGATAGTAAATAATAATATAAAATTTGAATTTATTATGTCTCATGTCAAGACCTGACACTAGGAGGAAAAATGAAAGAGAAGAAGTTTGAGTGGAGAACAGCCATATCAAAAGTTGAACCAAATAAAATCATTATTAGAGGTTATCTTTTAGATGAGATTATAGGAAAAAAGAGTTTTGGTGAAGTTGTATATCTTCTTTGGAAAGGAGATTTTCCTACTAAAGAAGAGGGAAAAATGATGAATGCTTTATTAGTATCAGGATGTGATCATAGCTTAGCTGCTCCATCTGCTGATGCAACAAGGTTCGTTGCTTCATCAGGTGTTCCCCTGCAAGCAAGTGTAGCATCAGGAATTTTAGCATTGGGTAAATATCACGGTGGCTCTATAGAAGGATGTGCAAGAATAATCCAAGAAGGTGTAAATGAAAGTAAAAAACAAAATATAACTTTAACCCAGATTGCTGAGGAAATTGTAAAAAGACATCACCAGCAAAAGAAAAGAATACTTGGGTATGGACATCCATACCATAAATCAGATCCAAGAACTATAAAATTATTAAAATTAGCTAAAGATTTGAAGATATATGGAAAACACTGTGAGTTAGCAATAGAAATTGAAAAAGCTTTTAAAAATATGTTAAATAAAAAAATAATTTTAAATGTTGATGGAGCAATTGCATCTATCATGTCAGATATGGGATTTCCTTATAAATATGGTAAGGGTTTTTATATCGTGGCAAGAGCTGCCGGGTTAGTTGCTCATTCAATTGAACAGCAAGAAAGAGAAAAACCTTTCAAAGCTGTGCCGCTTGATCAGATAATTTATGATGGTCCCAGTGAAAAAAATTTATAATTATTATCAAGATTAATTATTTAGATTTAGAAACTTTTTTTCTATAATCTTCTATAGCTATTTTCAAAGCTTTTGCTCCTAAGTTAGAGCAATGAAACTTATGAGGTGGTAAACCTCCGAGCATCTCAGCTACCTTCTTATTTGTTATTTTTTCAGCTTCCTCTAAACTCATACCCTTTGCAGTTTCAGAAACAATTGATGAAACAGCTATGGCTGCTCCACACCCAAAAGTCTTAAATTTTATATCCTCTAATTTATTGTCTTTTACCTTTATATAAAAAGTCATAAGATCACCACAGATAGGGTTGCCAACCTCCCCTATTCCATCAGCATCCTCTATTTCTCCCACATTTCTTGGATTTA
>JAGMBY010000098.1 GCA_023129485.1 Actinomycetes bacterium
GATAAAATTATAAAATCCCAGGAAAAATTGATCGAGATGATAAGGGAATGTATAGAAAGTATATAAAGCCGTTAAATAAAAAAATGGAGTAGACAATGAGGAGGTCGTGAGGCCTGACCCCAAAGGCATTTCTAAATAATATGAGCAGGAAAAAACTTAAAATTTATCAAACAGACCCAGGGAATCTAATCTCCAATCTTCGCGGAGAAATTGGAGAAATTATTACTTCCTGGGTACTGTACAAAGATTTAATACTAATAATTCATAGAATAAAATCATCAGACCCTCTTGAAAACATCAAAGATCCTAGTTTGAATAGATTATTTACTCTTACAGACAAACTTACTGATGATATTGTAGCACGCTTGTCAGAATTAGCGGAAAAGAAAATTGGAAGATTAAATTTCCATTTTGCTAGCGAAAAATTAAACCAACTCGGTAAGGAGACTGATGAGTTTATAAAGTATATTAAAAAAAATAATTTTAAAGAAAAAAGAGATAAGGATATTAGTCATAAAGAATTACCGGAACAATGGTCTGATCACAGGTATTTGTATATAAAACCAAAAATTGTTTTAAAAGGAATTGCAATTGCTCATTGTCTAATTAAAAAATTCGATAATTTACATCTAGGTCCTAGTGCAAAATTTTTATGGTATGAAATGCGAAAAAGAAGATACGAACCAATGTCACCTCATAAAGTCGGATATTTATTGTTACCATATTTAAGATTGTCTAATGAAATTCGAAAAAAAGTAGCGTTAACTGAAATTAAGATGGGTTTATCCAAATGGGATGATTTACCGACAGAGATTAATGGGAAAAAGGCTTACGTTAAAGCTAACAAAAAATGGGGAGTATTTCTTTTAGGTAATACATTATATGTAACTTCTGAGTATCCATTGATTAAGTTGAAAAGTATAGAAATTCAAGAAAAAGGAAACCTAACAAATTGTTGTAGCTGACACAGTATTCGATTGCATCTCCTCGCTTCACTCGGACAAACTAGTGCAACGCAGCTAAGCTCATGCACGGGCCCTTCGAGAAGGTTTCATATCTTTCAGGAAAGAGGAGTGCATCCTTGAAATTTTTATGTTTTGAAATAAGTAGGAATACATCCCATTTTCTTAGACAATTAATATTTTACTTTTAAATTAGATAAACAGGGAAGATATGCCAAATCAATAATTCGGTAACTTTTAGCGGAAAACATATAGGGTCTGAGGAGTTTCTTAACCGGATGGGAGGCTTTAGGTATTACTATAGAAAGACATCCCAAAGGAAGAACTCGTAAAATAGAAAGCTAAACCATAGAAAAAATAAGATATCTCCCTGTTTTTAATTAAAATTAGTAAAGTACGGCAAAGAACTTTCCCCTGTCACATATTTACAAATATTTACTGGAGTATTATCGTGGTGAGAAAAACTGAAATAGTAATTAAAGATTTAAAGAGTTTAATAAGTTCAAAAGGCTATATTTATGTTCTTTGTATGATTATTTTTGAGGATTTTCATATTAATCCTGAAAAAATACAAGAATTAAATCTTATAAAAAGACTTAGCCATAAAGAGGTCTCTTTATTGCTCGGTTTTTTGATTCAAAGTCAAATTAATTTTGCACCACCTGATTCATGGCAAGACTTGATTCAGATGAAGCAAAAAACCTATGAATTAATGGAGGGATTACATCAATCTTTCATGATTCCATTTGTGGAAAAAATGCAGAAGAATCTTGAGAAAAAACATGAAAAAAAAGATTTAATGAAAGAACAAAAAGAATTCTTTGGCAAAGGAGACATGCTTACAGAACCAATATTTTATTCTGGAACAGGTGCTTATGATTTTCAATATTTAGATTTCTTAGAAAGAAAGTACAAATATGATAAAAAATGGCTTTCCGAAAAAAAGAATTTCGATATAGAACAAACGAAAAATATTGCTATTCAAATAAAAAATATTTTACAAGAAAAATCAAAAAAAGTTCGCTTGTACGATATAAAGGAAAGATTACCTCAGATAACTGAGGATATTAAAAAGAAAAACTTAAATGAAGATTGGGAGAAGCATAAAAAAGAATTATTACCAATGTTGGAGTTATATCAATATGTAGAATTGTTTTTTGAAGATGTGACAGATAAGAAAAATTTAAGTATGGATGAAATTGGGGAAGATGAATGGAAATCTTTTTACAAGGAATTAATAGAACTATTTGTTATTAAAAAATCTGATTTCGATAGCGATGTTGATATTCAATCTTTTCTCAACAATTTTTCGATTTCTATTAAAAAGGGACTCAATTCTCAATTTAAAACTATCGGGAACTATAATCTTATAAACTCTCATCCCGTTATTAAACTCGATGAAGAAAAATATTTTGTACCAATCACTTTTTTGTTATTTGAAGCAATATACGAAAGTCCTTTTTACTGGATGATAAAAAATAAAGAATATGAGGATCAGGCAGGAAATAATAGGGGAAGAGTGGGAGAAGAAATTGCATACGCGTTTTTACTAAAAGTATTTGGAGAGAATAAAACTTTTAAATCGGTAAAAATTGCAACAAAAAAAGGGAAAGATGATACAGATGTTGATGTTCTTTGTATCCTTGGGAGCAAGGCTCTGTGCGTGCAGGTTAAATCTAAAAAATTAACCACACTTTCAAGAACTGGCAATGATGAACAACTACAAAAAGATTTTCAAGAAGCTGTTCAAGATGCTTATGAACAAGGTCTTGTCTCACGTTCTAAAATACTAGAAAAGAATGCAAAGTTTATAGACGAAAATGGTAATGAAATAAAACTTTCAGAAGAAATTGATGAGGTTTATATAATGGGGATTACAACAGAGAATTACCCATCTTTAGCTCATCAAGTTCATGTTATGTTAGACAAAAAAGATAATGATCCATTCCCAATAATTTTAACCATTTTTGATTTAGACCTGCTAACCTACTATTTAAATGACCCATATGATTTTTTGTATTACATTAGACAAAGAACATCATTAATGGATTATTTTAAAGCAGATGAAGAGATGAGCTTTCTCGGTTATCATCTAAAGCAGAAGTTATGGAAAATTCCAAAGGTGGATGGTTGCTTAATAGCCACACAATTTGCCCAATTAGTTGATAGAAATTATTACCCACTTAAAGCTGGGCTAGAAGTGTCTGGCGATGGTGATACTATAAAAAATAGATGGAAAAATGAAGATTTTGATCGATTATGCAACCAACTAAAAAACATAGACCAAGCAAAAATTACAGATATTATCTTTCATCTTTTAGATTGGTCTGGAAATGCAAGAAAAAATCTTGTTGATTTAATTATCAAGACAAAACAAAAAACTTTAAGTGACGGGAAAACCCATAATTTTTCCATGCCCCCAGACGACAGTTATTCTCCTCGTGTTGGCGTTACTTATAGTTCATTAAACTCTGATAATGCTGAAGAATTAGGTAAAAATTTATTAACGTTGTGTCAAGTAAGAAAATATAAGAATAAAGGTGATGTTTGGATTGGTTTTGGTAGCCTAAAAAATAGTTATAATATGATAGATATAGTCGCTTTCAATGATCAAAAATGGGAATATAATGAAGAATTAGAAAAGATGTCTAAAATCATACTAGAAGGAAAAGGACATGGTAGATATATTAGAATTGAAAAAAAGATTGGTAGAAATGAGAAATGTCCTTGCGGAAGTGGCTTAAAGTATAAAAAGTGTTGTGGTAAAAATAAATAGGGAAAGGTGTGCCAAGTCAATAGTCCGGTAACTTTTAGCGGAAGACGCGCCAAGAAGTTTTATATTTCTT
>JAGMBY010000099.1 GCA_023129485.1 Actinomycetes bacterium
ATATATATTCTTGAAGTGTGTCAAAGAACCGTCCCCTGACACATTGATTCACTAATCTTATTACTTAATGCAAAAAGAAAACCGAAGAATATTTCTTAAGAAAATTAATTTAAATATAACGGGATTTAGAACATCATAAAACAATGGCTATCAGGTTTCTCTTCACCTAAATTACTTCGCAACTTTTCATAATCGTGAACGTTATGTGCTATTTTGCTTAAAAGCAATTAATGAGGTCAAATATGTGATAAATAGGTGTCTGTCCCTATTGTTTACTGGGAATCTATGAAAAAAATAGCAATATTAAATTTTAAGGGCGGAACCGGGAAAACTACGACAGCGGTCAATTAAGGAAATGGATATATGATTAATGCTCAATTCATTGCTATACTCTAAAATGTGTAGTAAAATATATTAAATAAATGTTTTAGCTGTTAGAATAGCAATTATAGTAGAATCGAAAAAAGAACTAAAAATAAAATAGGATATTGAAAAGTTTGCCTCCTTGTATTTGGATAGAATTTTATTAATAATATTTATGAGGAAAATTAAATGTCAAATCAATATGATGAAATAATGTACAAGAATAATTATTTAAGTAAAGTTATTATAAGAATAGATTTTCTCAGTCCTATTAAAAAAATAGAGAACGAATTACCTCCACAAATTTCTAAAATTATAAAATTCAACTATCCCGTTGCTGAACCAAAGAAGGTAGTAGCGGAACAAAAGACAATTTCAAAAGATGGAAAAATAAAAGTTTTTATTGATGAAAAAACAGAATGGCATTTTTACGGTAAAGAAAGAGAAAAGGAACTAGTTATCATACCCACAGCTATATTTGTAAATTATTTAAAGTATACTTCTTATGAAGAACTAAAAAGAGAATTCCAAGAAGTACTTAACAAATATTTTGAATTATTTAATGAAGCTCAAGTAAGTAGGCTTGGTCTTAGATACATAAATGATATTTCACTTAATGAAAACAACCCCTTGGATTGGGGAACATACCTAAAAAAAGATATTAGTTGTTTATCGAATTTCATTCAAGAAAAGCAATCTCTTTCAAGAGTTTTTTCTACTATTGAAATGAATTATGGTGATTTTAATTTAAGATTTCAATTTGGTTTGTTCAATTCTGATTTTCCTGCTCCAATAAAAAAGAAAAGTTACCTACTTGATTTCGATGCATATTACCAAGGACTTCAAGATCAGAATCAAGTCATGCCAAATCTCGATAAATATCATACTAAAATTCAAGAATTATTCGAATTTAGTATTACTGATAAGCTAAGGGAGAAATTAAATGAATAATAATAACTATGATAATATAAAGGATGAAGTGAACACTAATACAGAAACCCCTAGATTTATCAAAGATTTAAAAGTTTCTGAATTACCAGAAAAATCTAAACTAGTTATTGATCAAGAACACTATAGAATTGGAAAACCAACCCGAAAAACAATCAGAGCGAAGATTATACATGATTAAAGTTAAACATGGGAAAATATCAAGAGTTTGTCAAGGCGATATATATAAAAATATAGAATATATTGAAAATATTAAAGAGAAGTCTGGAATAATTACGATTTCTAAGATTCATTTCCCTTATATAATTATTTTGACCCAAGATTGTGATTTACAATGGGATTATAATCAGAGATGGTCTAAAAAAAATATTTCAAATAATCAGGACAAATGGATACTTTCAGTTTTAGTGGCACCACTATACAATGTAGAACATGTTTACAATGGAGAACATCTTAGTGAATTACATATGATAATGCAAAAAATTAATCGGGATAAAACTCCGGGAGAATATCTTATTCAAAACAAAAATCATCGTTATCATTATATCAAATTTCCTAATAATGTAGACATAGTTGATTCTATAATTGATTTTAAACATTATTTTTCAGTAAATGTAGAGTATTTAAAAAGCATAAAAAAAGAAAGTTTTATCTGTCGAATTTCAGAATTGTTTAGGGAAGATATCTCAATTCGTTTTGCAAATTTTTTATCACGTGTTGGATTACCAGAAATTAAAGAAAAAGTATAACCTTATGCTCAAGTTAACTGAAAAATAGGTATTTCAAAATAGATATTTTTAAATACTAAAATAGGGGCACCTATTTTCTTTGTCATCGTTTATACAAAGACATAAAAGGAGACAAGAGGACAGGTTATTTTTCCCTCCCAGCTTGACCGTGCTAAAATATAGGAATAGAGAAGGCCTAAGAAGAAAGTTAATAAATTGGTGTCTGTCCCTATTATTTGACCAACAGCGTATAACAAAGTATATCTGGTTCGGGCTATGCCATCACCCAAATTCCTCGCTACGCTCGGAACTTTAGATATGCTCGAAACGTTGAACTAAACCCAGCTTTCAAGGTAAAGGAGGTAAAAAATGTCTTGGCAACCACCAAAAGGGATGGATGAATATCTAAAGCCGACGGAGCTATGCGACTGTGACAATGTTGAGTTACAGCAAAAGGCAAAGGAGATTATTAAAGGTACCGAGACTCCGAAAGAGGCAGCACT